>QHBR01000064.1 GCA_003244015.1 Hyphomicrobiales bacterium
AGCCGATCCGCCAGCCGGTCATCGCATAGGCTTTCGAGACGCCATTCATGGTGAGCGTCCGGGAGGCGAGCTCCGGCTCCACCTGGGCCGGCGTCGCGAATTTAAAATCGCCATAGGTGAGATGCTCGTAAATGTCGTCGGTCAGGATCCAAACGTGGGGATGGCGCAACAAAATATCGGTGAGCGCCTTCAATTCCGCCCTTGTGTAGGCGGCGCCCGACGGGTTCGACGGCGAATTCAAAATCAGCCATTTGGTCTTGGGGCTAATGGCTTTATCAAGCGCTTCCGCTTGCAGCTTAAAACCATTTTCCATCTTGGTCTCAGCCGCGATAGGCGTGCCGCCCGCGATCAGGACCATGTCGGGATAGCTCACCCAATAGGGCGCGGAAATGATCACCTCGTCGCCGCGATTGAGAGTGGCGAGAAAGGCATTGAACAAAATGTGCTTGCCGCCGGTGCCGACAATCGTCTGCGACGGTTTGTAGTCGAGCCCGTTCTCGCGCTTGAATTTTTGCGTGATCGCCTCGCGCAAGGACGGGATGCCGGACACAGGCGTGTATTTTGTCTCGCCGCGTTCGATTGCGGCGATCGCGGCTTTCTTGATGTTGTCCGGCGTATCGAAATCGGGTTCGCCTGTTGACAGCGAAACAATATCCCGCCCCGCGCTCTTGAGATCGCGCGCCTTCTGCGTGACCGCGATCGTCGCGGAGGGTTTTACGCGCAAAAGTGCATCGGCGAGGAAAGACATCTGGCAAAGCTCCGGTGCGGGAACCAAGGGCGCAAGGACGCAAAAGGGACCGCAAAGCCCCCAATCGGCTGCGGACCTTAGGTTTGAAGTTGCCGGAAGGCAACCGGAAACACCGCTGCCGGAACTCTGAGAACTGCGTTTCGGCCTGAAGGCACGGCAGATGTGGATTTACGCTGCGTTAACATTGAAATTACTTTAGCGGTGCAGCGCGCGCGGAAAGAAATTATCAATTAGGAACCTTGCGCGGGCTATCCGCGTTGTCGCGCTCAAATAGGCTTTGGCGGGAATGGCAAGACCGGATTGGCGTTTGGGAGACGGAAAGTGCCCGCGCCGCGGGCGTCGTCTGCAACGAAATCCAAAAACTTTTAAACGTCCGGGCTTTGCCGCCAAATGGGAGGTTGCGCTATGTCGATCGCGGATAACTTCGACCACAAGTCCGATGCCGCTTTCGTCCGCGCCTATGACGCGCGCGCCGCAAGGCGGCAATTTCAGGTTTCGAGCATGCTCGTTCTTGTGCTTGCGCTCGCCGCCATTGCGCTGGGAATATTGACCCAGCTAGCACCCCCGATTGCCACCGGACGATCTTCAGCGGCCAGGCCGGGCAGCCCGCATATCGCAGAAACGTTACTGGACATTCGCGGCTGACTTGACAGAATTATTGCACACTCTCCCCTATGGTCCTCGGGGGGCCCAAAAGTAAGGGGTCGCGCTTTGTCCAGGCGCGGCCCCGATTTTTGGGCAAAGCGGCGAAAAAATAATGCGCGGTCAAAATTTCGCCGCGCCGCGAACGGCTTAGCCTAGCGCTTCAGATCGATTCGATTCGGACCTTGCCATGCGCTTCAGATTGACCCCGCCGGGCGCTCCCATCTTTTTTGTGTCGCTTATCCTGGCCGTTGCCGCCGTGGCGACCCTCTACACCCATGTTCCGCTCGCCGGACATTACGTCGGCACGCATCGTTTCTGGGTGATGGCGGCGGCTTATGCGGCGTTGCTCGCGGGAGTGCTTTTCGAGGGGCTGTAGCAGGGATCCTCGTCGCCGGAGGCGAACTTCGCCGTGCCGGTGCGAAAAGGCAGACCTTGCAGTCAAGCAATGCGGCGCTGTTTTTGCTGAACCGCAAGCTTACCAGCTGGAGGCTCTGAAAGTCGCTGGCGGGACGGTCTTGCGGACCTCTTTCGACCACACGAAAGAGGCCGCGTTGCGCGCCGCGCTCGCAGGGATAAGCCTGCCGCCGCCAGCCTGAATTAACCAAGAGGCGCAAGCCACGCGGGGGCGACAGGGGACTTGAAAAAATGGTGATTTTGGGTATACTATCCAAAATTGAGATTTTGACATGGAAACAACCCGCGTCACGTCGAGCGAATTCCAGCAAGCCTTCGGCGCGCTGAGCGACAAGGCCAGGCATGAGCCGGTCGTCATTACCAAGCACGGGCGCGACTCCCTCGTGGTCATGGCGGCGGAAGAATGGGAGCGCCTGAGGCGGCGGGATCGGCGCGTCGGTCTGACAACCACTGCCTGAGGAATGGGTCGAGGCCGTGCGCCTCGCCAAGGTGCCCGAGGAATTCGCGCATCTCGACGCCGAACTGAAGTGAGCGGCGGTGGCGCTTCCCAAACCGATTCCCGGTCTCGTCATCCGTTACAGCTACCTTTGGTACAGCGAACATCTTCAAGGACACGATGAAGGTCAAAAGGGTCGTCCGTGCGCGATCGTTGCAACGATCCGTGAGGACGAAAGCAGCGACACCCGCGTGTTGATGCTCCCGCTAACGCCTAGCCCGCCGGTTCACGCGAGCCTCGCCGTCGAAATTCCCCCGAAGGTCAAACAGCGCTTGCAACTCGACGACGCACGCTCATGGGTCGTACTGTCCGAATGGAAAGAATTCATCTGGTCCGGCCCCGATTTGCGGAGAGTGCCGGGTGCGGACGATTCCTCGGTGGCCTACGGCATGTTGCCACCGAAACTTTTCATGCAGATCAGGGACCGGTTAGTGGCCCTGATCCAATCACACGAGGCTCGCCCTGTGCGTCGAACCTGAGAGGCCGAGTTCGGTGCGCTCGCGTCGGCGAAGCTGCGACGGTGCATGCCGTTCTGAAGGCGGCGCAACGCGATATTCCAATCACCGCCGCACGATTGTTTCACCCGGTCCCACGGAAAACTAAAGCCGCGCTTCTTGCGCCCCCATCGGCGCGGAATACCGAAACCTTCTTGATCCAAGTCATATTCTCTGCATAGCAGCGCGCGGCGTTCACGAGGCGCGATTGCCATGCGAACGGTTCCTCCTCAAGCACTTACCAAATCAATTACTGTCGCCGCATTGCGTGCGACGAGTGCCTCGGCGTCTTCTTTCACATGACGATGATGGGTAAACAACATAACCTGCGTCGTCTTGCCGAGCTCGGCCAGAAGCCCGAGTGCCGCAGCGCCGCGATCGTCATCGAAATGCACGAGTAGATCGTCGGCGACGAAAGGCAGCGGCTCGGCAGCCGCGCAATATTGCTCGATGCTAGCGATCCGGAATGCGAGAAAGAGCTGATCGCGCTCCCCGTCGCTCAAGCGCGCAATGGAAACGCGTTCGCCCGAGGCGCGCCGTCCGACGACGACGGGATTTCCATGTTCATCGAGATCGGTCTCGATGCCGCCGAAGGCGGCTAGGGTCGAAGTAGAAAAAAGGGCGCTGGCGCGAAGAATCAAGGGATCCCGTTGCTCGGCGCGGATCTTGTCCATCGCCGCCGAGAGGAGGTCCTTCGCGAGCGCGATCTCGACATAACGCTCGATCGTGTCGTGGATCTCAGCGGTCGCGCTTTCGCGGGCCGCGACCGCTCCGTTGATTCCTCCGGTTGCGAAGAATTTCTCCAATTCGCGCTTCCGGTCCTGGACTTCGCTGCGCGCAGTCTCCATCTCGGCTGTCAGCCGCGTGTCATCCTGGTCGGCTTGGGAGAGCTCGGCTTTGACGTTGTCGAGATCGCGGCTAGCCGATTGTTCCCGCAAAATGTCGACCGGAAGACTGTCGCCGGATCGGAGGATCGTCTCCGCGAGCGCGTGGCGGCGATCCTTTGCCGCGCTGCATTGCCGGCTGCGTCCAGCCAGGGCTTCAAGATCGGGAGGTTCGCAGCCGGCCTCGCCGCACAAACCGGCGATCTTCGCCAGAGCCGCCTCGCGGGATTGCTGTTTCCTGTCCTGCTCTGCCATCCGTTCCTTCAGCTCACCGGCGAGAACCTGCCGCTCGCTCGCGATTTTCAGCGCGGCATCGAGCCGTTCCGCCAGCATGACGCCCGCAGCCAAGCCGTCGTCCGGCAGCACAAAGTCGAGCGTGCCGGCAACGGTCTTGACCTTTTCGCGGAGTTCCTTCTCATCGTCATCCATCCCTCGCAGACGCGCGCGGGTGAGCCTGAGGCCATCGAGAAGTCCGGCCGCCGTTGCCCATTGCGTCGCGATTTCGTTCGCGCGTTCCGGTTCGGTACTCTTCGCGCGCCCCAGCGCCGATACCGCTGGCGCCCATGCCGAGCGCCAATCGGCGCCGGCCGATTGGAGAGCATCGAGCGACGCCTTGGTGCTCTGCCGCCGGAGAGTCACATCGCGGATCGCTTTGCCGTCCTGACGAAAGTCGGCATATGCGTCGTCGTGGATTTTGATCGCCTTCGACGCGGCGGACACCCGCTCCGAGATCGATGCGGAGCCGCCGATTTCGACAGCGAGCTTTGCTTCCGCCTGTTCCAAGGCCCAACGCCGCGGCGCCATCTCGGCGTGGAGCTGGTCAACTTGCTCGTCGCGAATACGGAGCTCACCCCAGCGAACGAGGAGGCTTCCTCGCTCCTCGACCAAGGCTTTCAATCGACCGGGATCGCTCTGCCGGTCTATCACCTCCGGCCAGGCCTCCTCCCACGCGCGAACACCCTTCCGCCACCGATCATCGAGCGCCGTGCTTTGCTTTTCCAGGCTCTCGATCGCAGCGAGAGCCTCGGCTTTCTGTCGTTGCGCAAGGTCAAGGGCGGCGACCCGCTTGGCCTCCAGCGATTTCCGGTCGGCGAGATTGTCGGCCGCTTCAGTCTGTTGCCGATACCGGTCGACATCGGCCTTGCGATCCCTGATCGGACGGCTTGCGACATCCTTGCCCCCCTCGCTCAGATAGCGATCGCGGATCGCCTGCCAAATCTGCTCGCGGTCCCCGCGCGCCCGGGCGATGGACGCACCCGTCGGAATCTCCGTGGCCTGCAGCAAATGCTCGATCGCTCCTGCCGCCGCGTCGCGCTTCGCTGATTCGGCGGTGGACCACTCGACGATCTTGGTGATTTCATCATCGAGACGTGAGCGCCGGTCGAGCTCTGATTGAATCATGGCCGCGTTGGGACAGACCCACGCGGCAAAACGATCCATATCTTCGAAGCCAAGTTGGTTCGCGCGCTTGGTGATTTCCTGGCCGATGCGCTCCGCTCTCAGTTCCGCCGCCTCGACGGTGCGGGACAGCGCCGCTAGGTTGGCGAATTCCGCGATCGTTACCCCCAACGGCACGCTAGTCCCGGACCTTTTACGCTCGCTTTGACGCGCCGCCAAATCGGCAAGGGTTCTGTCCTCGTTGGCGAGCTGATCCTCGATCGCGGTCATCCTCGCGCGCCGTTCGAGGCTCTGTGTCGCAAGCGTTTGCACGCGCTCGATCGCGTCCGGTGGCGGAAACATTGCCTCAAGATCGGCATCGGCCCCGAGCCCCAAGGCACCGCGGATGACATCCAGCTTCCCATTGATCTCGGCCAGTTCGGTTTCACGGTTCGCGCGATCGCCGCGCGCCTTGCGGACATGGACCGCCTTCTCCTTTATATCGCGGATCGATGCTTCCGCGGCCAAGATCGCCTCGGACGGCGTGAGTGCGTCGATTTTCGCCCCCAGGGCGGCGTGGCGCTCTTTCGCTTCGGCGAGCGCGGCTTCCGCCTGCTTTAATCTTTGCAGTGCCTCCTGCGCCGCGTCGGCAAAACCGTCACGCAACGGCGGAAGATCGAGGAAAGCCGCCAATTCCTTGTCGACGCCGTCGAGCTCCCGGATCGTCGGGATCACCCGGACGAGACGCTGGAGCCGCGAAATCCATTCGGCGATATCCTTTTGTTGGGACCGGATCTCTTCGACCCTTACTTGCGCTTCGTTGCACCGCCGCTGGGTCTTCTCATAGTCGTCGCGGGTCAAGAGGCCCGCCTTGGCGTCGCGATCCGCCGCGAGATAGGCGTCGCGCGCCTGGTAAAACCGCCGGTGCCCGGCGCGGGTTGTCGCGAACAAGGCATCCGCGTCTTGCTCCATTTTGCCGATCGCGTCCAAGAGCGCCCGCAGTCCGCCGCCGGCTTCGACAATCAGCCGGCCGATGTCGCCGTCCGCCGCCAACAAACGCTCCCCGCCGCTGCGCAAGGAATTGTGATCGAGGCCGAAAAGCGAACAAAAACGTTCGCGCCCGGTCGAGCCGAGGTGGCGGACCAAGAGCGCGTCATCGACGGGCTGGCCAGTTTCGCCAGTCAAGGTGCGGCCCGCCCTGCCCTTTCGCCGCCGCAGCGAGAGGCGGGTGCCATCGGCGAGGGCCACGACGGCGGTCAGCCGAATCTGCTCGTAGCCGAACACTTGGCCCCGCGGCGAATTATGCGGAATGCCGAACAGGAAATCCGCGATCGCGGCGAGACTCGTGCTCTTGCCGGCTGCATTCGGTCCATAGATCACGACGAGGCCGGGATCGAGCGGAAAGGACAATGTGCGGCTGGCGACAAGACCATATTTCTCGATCGTGAAGGATTCGAACCGCATCGGATCAACCCTGCCCCCGGTCGATCGTGGCCAGAGCCAGTGTGCGCGCTCTCTCGGGCACTTCCGTTCTCAGCACGTGGAACAGCGTGTCGCTTTGCGCTCCGGCGGGCAATTTTATCTTGATCTCCGCGAGCAGGGCTTCGAGGCGCTCGGCGAGCCAGGGATCGGCCGCCAAACGTTCCACGGCCTGGCGCAACCTGCCGGCGACGGTGGGATCGACATCGGCACGGGCGGCGGCCGGCGAGGTCCGGACTTCCACCTTCTCGATCCATATGTCGCTCGCGATGCCAGCGGCTAGCGTCTCGATCTCTTCTCGCACCGATGGCGCTGTCGCGGCGAGTTCGGCGTGCAAGAGGGTCGCACCGACGAGGCACAAGCGCATGGCAAGAGCGCGGCCATCGCAACCAGAAAAGGCTCGCTCGATGCTCTCCCGAACCGCGGGCAACAGCGCTTCCCGAGTTTCCATGCCCGTAAGAGTCACATCTTCGACGGTCCAGCGGACAACGTCGAGCGCGCGGTGCTCGATTCGCGTAACGCCCCCGTCCGCGACTTCGACGAGCGTCGCTCCCTTCGGGCCGGTCTCCCGAACGCTGCGCCCCTGCAGATTGCCGGGATAGACGATGTAGGGCACCTTGCTCAATTCCTGGCGCGTATGAACATGGCCAAGAGCCCAATATTGATAGCCATGGTTGACGAGCTGCTCGACCGTGCAGGGCGCATAGCTGGCATGGCCCTCGCTCCCGCCACAGGCCGTGTGCAGCAAGCCGATGTTGAAGCGACCCGGAACCGGACTCGGATACTCGCTCGCGATATTGTCTACGACGTCGCGCTGCGGAAAACTTTGTCCATGAACGACCACCCCCAGCTCCTCAATCACTACGGACTCGGGATTCCGTTGGGACAGGAGCCTGACATTGTCGGAATATTCCAGACGGCCGGCGAAACGGTTCTCCGCGTCATGGTTGCCGGCGATGATGATCACGCGAATGCTGGCCTGGCGTAAGCGCCGCATGCGATCGACGAAGAATAGGCCGGTTCGGTAGTCGCGCCATTGCCCATCGAAAATATCCCCAGCGATCACAATCAGCCGGCAGTCCTCCTCGATGGCGAGCGCAATCAAATTATCGAAGGCGCGGCGCGAAGCATCGTCGAGGCGGGCCGCGCAATCCTCGGACTTTTTGGCCAAGCCGATGAGAGGGCTGTCGAGATGCAGGTCGGCGGCGTGGACGAAACGGAAATTGACCATTGTCTCCCTGGCTCGTCTCCAACCGGCGACGGCGGTTGATTCTGTCGCTCAGACTGCGAGTCTTTTCAGAAACGAGCCGCGACGTCGAGTTCCTATGGCAATTCCGCAGAGACAAATGAACCATAAAAACGGCTAAAGCCTCTTCCCGTCTGAAGAAGGGGGGTATATCCAAAGAAATCAAGCCGGACGCGACGGCCGCATGATCCAGGCCGGAAAATCTCCGGCAACTTCCGTTCGGAGAAAGCGTGATCAATTTTGCGGCCGTTCGCGCATCTTCTCGACCGCCAAATAAACCGGGCTGGAACATCATCAACGGCTTGACCCACGACCCATCCGGCCTGACAAAATCCCTCCGCCTGCCATGATCCGTCCAACCAGCCCCGGCAATTGCCATAAAAGGAACGCGTCTCGATATTAAGAGCGGCACTCTCCCGCTGGGCAGAGCACAGCCACGCCGGCGGGTAATTGCAATGTTCCGAATCCGCGGGGTTTCTCACGAAGAAATCCGCTAGCTGAGGTGCAACAAAAATGCAACACACCGCGAAATTGCAACCTCATTGTGCGATTAACGCGGCATTGTGGCTCCGGCGCGCTTGTTAGGTTTTGCGTTGGTGGTAAGAGTTAATGCCGACGACGACGGCTAAAGGTGAAATGACAGAGGGGAGCGATTCCATGAAGCGAGATTTCTTGCGGTGTTTGGCCGGCGCGGCGGCTGGCGTTCTATTTACCGGAACATCCACCTTCGCGGCGGATCTTGGCGTGGCACCGCTCGCGCCTTTGCCCGTGTTTACCTGGACAGGCTTCGAACTTGGCGCGCAGGTCGGCGGCGGATCGGGCCGGACCGCAGTCAATATCGATGGCGACCCTTTTTTGGCCCCACCAACAGGTCCGGCTTCTGCCACCTATACGGACTCGGGGGTTTTCGGCGGCATTCACCTCGGCTTCAATTACCAGTTGACGGCGCCTATTGTCGTTGGCGTGCAGGCCGAGTACAATTTCGCCGGCATCACTGGAAGCGCCTCGGCTACGCCTCTTAACTTTGTGTCTACGTCCATCCGCGAGTTCGGATCGGTCGACGGGCGTGTCGGCGTCGCCTTCAACCGTTTGCTCATCTACGCGATTGGCGGCTTTGCCTATGGCGACATCCGCAACCAAATACAATTAGCGGGCCTTCCGTCTGGGGTTATCCGCTTCTTTAGCGTCAACCGCTATGGCTTCGATGTCGGCGGCGGTCTCGAATATAATTTCTACGGCAATTGGACCGCGCGGGCCGAATACCGTTATTACGATTGGGGCACGCTGGGTTTCAACGACGCGGGCTTCGGCGGGGCAGTCAGTGTCAGCATTCCCAACCACACCACGAGAGAGACCTTGCACACCGGCCGTGTTGGCCTGACCTATAAATTCGCCTGGCCGTACGCGAGTCCGGGGGTCGCCCGGTACTGAGTAACGCTGTCAGGCGAAGGCCCGGCCGAGTGGCCTGGCCAGAATCAAATGGCAGCCATGAGCGCCGCAACGGCTCGACCGGCCGTGGCGGCGTTTTCGCGCGTAGCTGATATCGCAAGCTGGGGCTGCGGCTTAACCGCTTCCGGGCGGGCGTCAGCGTCGACCGATTCGGCGCGCGAACCGGCATCGCCGCGCGATTAGCCCGAGGAAACGCCGCCGTTCCGGCTCTTAGTAAGTAGGCCATAAGTATGTTCACATTTGTCTTGACATGACGGTGCTGGAATGAGTCCGCTCTGGCATGAGAGAAGATGATGCCCGCAATCTGGATCACGCGACGTCGGAAGCGATCCGCATGCGCGCTCCCGAGCTCGTCGCAGGGGCGAGGCGTCCAGTTTGGCGAAAGCCCCGAGGTTGTTGCGCAATCCCTGGGGATCAGCCGGCGTAGGATGTAGAGATGGCTTGCCCAGCACCGGCGGGGAGGCCCAGGGCAACGAATCCGGGTTACGCGGCGGTGAGTTGAGGAGCGTTGCAAAATATACCCCTACGCCTTGAGAACCCGAAAATCAGCCAGATTGACGACGCGGAAGTTGCTTGATGACGGCGGAAGTTTTGGAACTCGAAGGTTTGGCTCTTCGCATCGGCGCCGGGCAGCGGCTCATCTGCGCGGATCTCGGCGCCAAGACCATCGGCCTTGCGCTCTCCGACGTGGAGCGGCGGATCGCGACGCCGCTGGAGACAATCTGGCGCGCGAAATTCGCGAAGGACGCGGCGCGGCTCGTCGCGCTCATGGAAAAATTCGATGCCGCGGCGCTCGTCATCGGCTTGCCGCTTAACATGGATGGATCGGAAGGTCCGAGCGCACAGGCGGCCCGCGCCTTCGTGCGCAATTTTGGGCCGCTTTCCGCGCGCCCTTGCGTCTTTTGGGATGAAAGGCTTTCGACCATGGCCGTCACCCGTTCGCTGATCGCGCAGGACGTCTCCCGTGCCAAGCGCGCTGAAGTCGTCGATAAGATGGCGGCCGCGTTCATTCTCCAGGGAGCGCTCGACCGGCTGCGCTGGCTTGGCCCGGCCGCGTAAGCAAAACAGCAGTTTTCGATCGCCTGGCGCCATTGCGGACGCGATGGTTCAGGCAGGCGGCATGAAGCTTAGCACGCTATCCGTGGGGAAATCGTAAAGCTTGCCGGTTTGCGTCCATTCTGGCACGCAGAGCGCGAGGATCTTTGGCGCGAGCTCTTCTGGCGTCCTCAGGCTCAGGGGCTCCTCGCCGGGCATTGCCGCTGCGCGCATCTTTGTCCGCAGTGGCCCAGGATTGACGGCCATGACTTTCACGCGAGAAATATTCATCGTTTCCGCGGCGTAGGTCCGGGCGAGCGCGTCCAGCGCGGCCTTGGCGATCGCATAAGGCCCAAAATAGGGTTTTGGTTGCGCGGCGTGTCCGGCGCTCGAGGAAACAAATATGACGCGCCCGGCTTCGGCGGTCCGCAGGAGGGGGTCGAGCGACCGGATCAACCGCCAATTGGCGGTGACATTGACCGCGAAGGCATCCTCCCACTGTCTTGGTTCGACATGGGCGAGCGGCGTCACCGGGCCGAGCACTCCCGCATTGCCGACAAAAACATCGAGCTTGCCCCAGCGCTCGAAAATGGCGGCGCCGAGGCGGTCGAGCGCATCGAAATCCTTGAGGTCGCAGGGTACCAACGTTGCTTCGTTGCCCTCGCTCCGGATCGCATCGTCGAGTGCCTCGAGCGCGCCTTGGGTGCGGGCGAGCGCGATCACATGGGCACCCGCGCGGGCAAGTTCCAGCGCCACCGCGCGGCCGATGCCGCGCGACGCGCCGGTGACCAGGGCAACGCGAGCGTCAAGCGGGCGAGGCATGGAACTTTGCTTATCTCGATCGAGCCCAAGCCCTTGCCCTAACTTGCCTCCGCGAGAAGCGAAAGCTGGGCCTTTGTATCGCCCCCGGTATCGGTGAGATGGGTCGGATAATCTCCCGTAAAGCAATGGTCGGTGTATTGCGGCCGGACCGGATCGCGGCCCTTCTCGCCCATGGCCCGGTAAATGCCGTCGACGGAAAGAAAGGCGAGCGAATCGCAGCCGATATAGGCACGCATTTCGCCGAGCGTATGGGTCGCGGCGAGCAATTTATCGCGCTCCGGCGTATCGATCCCGTAATAGTCGGGATGGGTAATCGGCGGCGAGGAAATCCGGAAATGCACCTCGCGCGCGCCGGCCTCGCGCATCATCTGCACGATTTTCACGGACGTCGTCCCGCGTACAATCGAATCGTCGATCAGCACGATGCGTTTGCCCGCGACGACCGCGCGATTGGCGCTGTGTTTCAAACGCACGCCCAATTCCCGCACGGATTGGAACGGCTGAATGAACGTGCGCCCGACATAATGATTGCGGATAATGCCGAGTTCAAATGGAACGCCGGAATGTTGCGCGAAGCCGAGCGCCGCCGGCACGCCGGAATCGGGAACCGGCACGACGACATCGGCTTCGACCGGCGCCTCTCGCGCGAGTTCCGCGCCCATCATTTTGCGAACATTGTATACGGACTTTCCGTGCACGATCGAATCGGGCCGGGCGAAATAAATGTATTCGAAAATGCAAGGCCGCACGGGCCGCGGCGGAAACGGCCGCAGGCTCTCGATCCCCTCGCCGGAGATAACGACGATCTCGCCATTCCCGATATCGCGCACAAAATGCGCGCCGATGATGTCGAGCGCGCAGGTTTCCGAGGCGAGGATATAACGTCCGTCGAGTTCGCCAAGGACGAGCGGCCTGATTCCCAATGGATCGCGGGCGCCGATCAACTTCTTGTTGCTGAGCGCAATGAGGGCATAAGCGCCCTCGATCGAGCGCAACGCCTCGACGAACCGGTCGACAAGCCGCGGACGCCGGCTGCGAGAAACGAGATGAAGGATGGCTTCGGTGTCGGACGTCGATTGATAGATCGCGCCGCCTTGCACGAGATCGTGGCGCAGCGTCAGTCCGTTGGTGAGATTGCCATTGTGCGCGATTGCGAAACCGCCCGCATTAAGCTCGGCGAAAAGCGGCTGAACATTGCGCAGAATGGTCTCGCCCGTCGTCGAATAACGCACATGCCCGATGGCCGACTCGCCGGGCAGGCGCTCGATCGCCGATGCCTTGGAGAAATGATCGCCGACAAGACCTAGCCGGCGCTCGGAGTTAAATCTTTGGCCGTCGAACGTGACGATGCCCGCCGCTTCCTGACCGCGATGTTGCAAGGCATGCAGTCCAAGTGCGGTGATGGCGGCGGCGTCGGGATGGCCAAAAATTCCGAAAATCCCGCATTCCTCGCGCAGACGGTCGGCGTCGAGGTCAAGATCAAGAGCCACGGGCCCATGATCTCGCGAACGCAATGACCCTCGGCCGAAATCAAGGCTCTGTCCATTGTCCTCCGTTTCACCCATCAGCGGCTCCTAAAAGCTCAGGCGTGATCCGCGAAACCCGCGACAAGAAATCGCGCGAAAATAAAGACTTTGGACCATAATCCGATTCTCGTTACTCGGAGCAGTGCAAGGCCACCGGCGTCGGAGGACTTACATAATTGACCTTGAGGCGAATGTCAGCCTCGAAGACGTTGCAAAGTTCAAGTTTGTCCGAGCCCGCGCTCCGGGGCATCGTCAAACCCTGAGGGTTTTCCCCAGGAATCGATGGCGGCCAATCGCGCGCGCGGCTTGGCGTCCCGGCATGACGCCCTGCCGCGCCAAAATGCTCCAGCGCCCGCGCTCACGTCCCTTTGCCAGGCTCGGCTTTTTTTGGTTCCTGATCCGTGTCGGGCACCGTCTCCTCGCTGGCGCCGGCGGATTTCGGCTTCTTGAGCTTGTTCAAAAGCCCTTCCGGATCGTCCGGCAGAATCGCCATGAGCTGGTCGCCGGTCGCCTGCAAAAGGGGTCTCATGCGCGCGGTTTTAACCCATTGGGGCTGGGTTTGCGCGGGCACGAGCCAATTGAAAAACACGAAGGCGATGACGCACAGGAGCAGTCCGCGAACTGCGCCGAACAGGAAGCCGAGCGACCGGTCGAGCGCGCCGACCTTGGAATCGAGGATCGCATCCGACAATTTGATGGTAATCAAGGATACTACGATCAAGGTCGCAAAAAAAACCGCCGCGGCGGCGACCGCGAGAGCAATAACGTCCTTGGCGATATAGGGTTTCACATAAGGCAATACCAACGGGTGAAGATAAATCGCTGCAACCGCCGCCGCGCCCCATGACGCGATGGCAAGAACTTCGCGGGTAAAGCCGCGCAACATCGCCAGAAAGGCGGACATCAAAATGACGGCGATCAAGCCCAGATCGAGATAGGATGGCATTGGTTTGGCCTCTCGCCCTAAGCGCAATTGCTGTTCGCGGATGGCGGACGCGAAGGTGGCAAAAGCCGCCGAACCTGATGACTTTTCTCTTAATAATCGAATAATAATCGAAAGAAAGCAAGGGCAATAGGTCCGTCCTCGCGATTCCGGCGGAATGTGGCCGCCGTGGAATAAAGCACTGACGGGGCGGCGCGGCCAAACGCCGGGCGGCTTTATCGCGCCGGCGTTACATGCGCCTTGTCGCCATTATCCTTATTGATCATTTCCTCGTCGCCGCACAAAAGGACGCCGTCTCCGGCATTCCAAAGCGCCGTGTCCGACGTATCGTCCGGCTCCACCTCATAGACGCCGCCCGAGTCGAGAATAACGACGCTCCCGCCGCGCGCGACTCCGCGGATCGTCTCTTCGTCGCATCCGCCGACATGGAAAGGGGTTATAAATGTAGCAGCGGCCACCAACAGAAGTCTCTTCATCCACCCATCTCTCACCGTCTTAAATACGTCCGCCATCGCCCCCCAACCGGTAAAAATCTCAGCCGCGCTTCGCCGGCATGGCCGCCTTCTCCGGCGGCCCGTCCCCGGCCGCTATTTTGGCGACGAGCCCCGAAATATGCGTGCAGCTTTGCACGTTGAGATCCTGCGCCATGGTCTCGCCGTTCTCCGGCGGGCCCTGCGGTATCGTGGCACGGCAAAAGCCTAGTTTCGCTGCTTCCTTGAGCCGCGCCAGACCATGCGCGACCGGCCGGATGGCTCCAGAGAGGGCGATCTCGCCAAAGAAAACCGAATCGGCGGCGAGGCTCAACCCGCTCAAGGAGGATACCAGCGCCGCCGCGGCGGCGAGATCGGCGGCCGGTTCGCCGACACGCAAGCCCCCCGCGACATTGAGATAAACGTCGTATTGCCCGAGCTTGACACCGGCGTGCGCTTCGAGAACGGCGAGAACCATGGCGAGCCGCGCATTGTCCCAGCCGACAACCGCGCGGCGCGGCGTCCCAAGCGGGCTTGGCGCGACGAGCGCCTGGAATTCGACGAGCAGCGGCCTCGTTCCCTCTATCCCGGCGAACACCGCGGCGCCGGGTGCTGCGGCGTCTCGTGAAGACAGAAACAACGCGGAAGGGTTCGCGACCTCGGCTAATCCGCGCCCGGTCATTTCGAAAACGCCGATCTCGTCGGTTGGACCGAACCGGTTTTTTACCGCGCGGAGGATCCGGAAGTTCCGCCCTCCTTCGCCCTCGAAGGAGATCACCGCATCGACCATATGTTCGACGACGCGGGGACCCGCGATCTGGCCGTCCTTGGTGACATGCCCGACAAGGATCACCGCCGCGCCGGTTGATTTCGCGAAACGGATCAGCGCTTGCGCGGCGCCGCGCACCTGAGAGACCGTGCCCGGCGCCGATTCGATAAGCTCGGTCCACATCGTCTGTATGGAATCGATTACGACAAGGGAAGGGCGCTTGCCATGGGAGAGCGTCGCGACAATATCTTCGACGCCCGTCTCGGCAGCGAGTTCGACCGGCGCCGCCGCAAGGCCAAGCCGCAGGGCGCGGAGCCGCACCTGATCGACCGCCTCCTCGCCGGAAATATAGACGACGCGCAGATCCTTCGCGGCAAGCGCGGCGCAGGCTTGAATGACCAGCGTCGATTTGCCGATGCCGGGTTCGCCGCCAAGCAAAATAACCGAGCCCGGCACGAAACCGCCGCCGGTGACCCGGTCGAGTTCGGCGATGCCGGTAATGATGCGCAGAGCGGCTGGGTGATCTTTCTCGATCAGGCTGGAGAGGCCAAAAACCCGGCCTTTTCGCGCCGTTTGCGCCGCTTTGGCGCCTATCCCCGATGCCGCGCTTTCCTCGATGATGCTATTCCAGGAGCCGCAAGCGTCGCAGCGGCCTCGCCAGCGCTGGCTGACCTCGCCGCAATTTTGGCAAACGAAGGAAGCGTGAGATTTGGCCATCGCCAGTCCCTAGATCGCTTTCCAGCGGGTGGAGCTTCGCGGTAAGAAAAGGCTTTTAAATCGGGAATTTGGCAATAAGCTCACACAGCGAAAGACGCCAGCCAAAAATGGTCAGGTAAATTTTCGTCCCGCGCGAGATTGGAAAACCTCATCATCTCGGCCTCGAAAGCGAGTTCGATGGGTCCGGTCGGGCCGTGCCGCTGTTTGCCGATGATGATTTCGGCCTTGCCGCGCACCCCACGCATGC
This sequence comes from Hyphomicrobiales bacterium, assembly GCA_003244015.1. Lineage (GTDB taxonomy): Bacteria > Pseudomonadota > Alphaproteobacteria > Rhizobiales > Beijerinckiaceae > Methylocapsa. The sequence continues at coordinate 15,762 of QHBR01000064.1, forward strand.
AGCGCGGCCCGCCGGGCGCCTGGCGGCGAAGGGACAGAAGATCGTTGGCGGACTAACCAGCGGACTCGATCGCTCGACATTCGCGGCGCGGTCGATCCTGAGACAGGAAACGCACGCATGATCGAGGCGCTGACGGGCAATGCCTTGCCTACGATCGCGCTCTTGATGGCGATTGCGATCATGGATAAAAATTTTTCTCCGTGCACTCGAAGGTCCGGACGTTCCAATCTGTGAGCGAAGCGAGCATGCCGTGGCCTGGCGGCAGGGTGGAGAGCGTGGAATGGCCGCTTACGATGTCGATCTCTTCGTGATCGGCGCGGGATCTGGCGGCGTGCGCGCCGCAAGGATCGCGGCGGCGCATGGCGCCAAGGTCATGATCGCCGAGGAATTCCGCATCGGCGGGACTTGCGTGATCCGCGGCTGCGTGCCGAAGAAGCTCATGGTCTATGCCAGCCGGTACAAAGACCATTTCGCCGACGCGGCGGGGTTTGGCTGGACGCTTGCCGAAGCTTCGTTCGACTGGCAAAAACTTGTCGCCGCGAAGGAAAAGGAAATCTCCCGTCTTTCCGCGATTTATCGCGACAATCTCGACAAGGCGGGAGTAGAGATCGAAGACAGCCGCGCGACAATCGAGGATGCTCATCGCGTGCGTCTTCTCGCCGATGGCCGCAAGGTGAGCGCGCGAATTATCCTTATCAGTACCGGCGCCGCGCCGGTTCTCGAACCTGACGTTCCGGGGCGCGAATATGCGATCACCTCGAACGAAATATTCGATCTCGCGGAGTTGCCAAAGCGCATGCTGATCATCGGAGGCGGCTATATCGCGGTGGAATTCGCCTCGATTTTCGCGCGGCTGGGCACCGAGGTGTCCCTTGCCTCGCGGGGCGAAAATCTCTTGCGCGGTTTCGACGACGATATGCGGACCGGCCTGCGCGAGAGGCTCGCCGACGCCGGCGTCAAACTCAACTTCGGCATGCTGCCCACACGCATTGAAAAAACGCCAACGAGCTACCGCGTGAGTTTGACGAAGGGCGGGCGGCTCGACGCCGATCAGGTGATGATCGCGACCGGCCGCAGGCCAAACACGTCGGGACTTGGTTTGGAGAAGGCTGGCGTCGAACGCGACAGCCTGGGGGCGGTGAGGGTTGATGCCTTCTCGAAAACGAATGTCGAGTCGATCTATGCTGTCGGCGATGTCACCAACAGGGTCGCCTTGACGCCTGTGGCCATTCGCGAGGGGCACGCGTTCGCCGAGACGGTCTTCGGCGGCAGGCCGGAGGCCGTCGTGCACAGCAATATTCCGACCGCTGTCTTCTCGACACCGGAACTTGGGTGCGTCGGCCTGACCGAGATGGACGCGCGGGCAAAATTTGATTGCGTCGATATTTATATGGCGAACTTCCGGCCCTTGAAGGCGACGCTCGCCGGCCGGGCGGAGAAAACCTTGATGAAGATTGTTGTCGATGGCGTAAGTGATCGCGTCCTCGGCGTGCATATTCTCGGCGAGGATGCGAGCGAAATGGCGCAGCTCTTGGGAATTGCCGTTAAAATGGGCGCCAAAAAGGTCGATTTCGACGCGACCATGGCGCTGCATCCGACGTCGGCGGAGGAACTCGTGACGATGCGAACGCGCACCGCGCGGTTTGAGCGAGAGGTCGCGGGACCGGAAGGCCCGGACGCCGCGCCGCTCGGATCGGGGTAGCCGCTACAGGCGGATCGGCGCGATCCGCGCCGTCAGCCACGCGGCGGCCGCGAGCGCGGCCAGCGTCAGCGCGGCGATTTGCGCCTGCTGCGCGAGCGCCATCGGCGTCGCGTGGTACGTGTGCCCGCCAGCAGACTCCGGCATCGGCATCGCCATGTCCGGCATCTTCATACCCGCCATCGCCGGCACCACTTTTTGCGGCGCGGACATCATGCCGTGCTTGATGCCGCGGCGGACCATCCACGAATTGATCGGGTAGGCGGTGACGCCGCCGGCCAGTGTCGCCACCGACATCACGCCCCAGAACAGCGGATGCAGCGGATTGTGCGACTCGGGCAGTGCGTGCATCAGGATTACCATCGTCGGGATCATGCCGACCATCACCATGTTCATCGATACGAATTCCGCGAAGAACGTCTTGCGCATCGCAAGCGCGTAGTCTCCGCCCAGCATCGATCGCATGAACAGCGCCTGGAAGATCATCCAGCCGAACAAGAACGCGGCCGCGTACTCAACAATCAGATCGATGCCGTTCGGAAACCCGAAACGGTAGGTTAGCATCGCCCCAAGGATGATGCCGGTCGCGTCGCCGGCGAGGCAGTGCGCGAGCGATCCGACCGATTGCTTCCAGTGCGCAGCTATGAATGCATCGTGCGTTCCCGGAAGCGGCTGCCGGCAGGACAGCAGATAGATGAAGAGGCCGATTGGTCCGAGGTACAGGGTGATCAGCACCCATGCGACTTTCATCACGCCCATCGCCGGCGTGTTGGTCGCAAGGTCGTAGACCATGAACACCATCGATGCGGCGGTCAGCAAGTACCAGACGGCGAGTGCACCTTCGATCATATCGCGACGTCCTCAAATCTTGGTGACGGGAGGTGTCGGGCGGCAGTGGCTTGAGCATTCGTCTGACAGCATCGATTCCATTGGTAAAGCTTACACCGACGATGACTTTTGGCAACTGGTTTTGACCCTCGAGGCGACGCCAACTTTTCTGGCGAGCTTGAAAATTATGGCAAAAGCGGTTTTGTTTGAGAGAGCGCGAGGTCGCGGGCCCGGAGGGCCCAGACTGCGGACCGCTCGGACCGGGGTAGGATGGCCATTTCCATCTTCCATTTTCATAAACCTCCGTATAAGCCATGCGCCTACGGAGTTTAAGAGGAATTGCCGATGAATCCATGGTCACCGTCGAGCTGGAGAGGCAAGCCAATCGAGCAGGTGCCAGTTTATGCCGACAAGGCGGCGCTGGCCGAAGTCGAGCGCCAGCTCGCGGGCTTTCCGCCGCTAGTTTTCGCGGGCGAGGCGCGGAAGCTGAAGCGTATGCTGGGCAAGGTTGCCGCGGGCGAAGCTTTTCTTTTGCAAGGCGGCGACTGCGCCGAGAGTTTTACCGAACACGCCGCCGACAATATTCGCGATTTTTTCCGGGTGTTTTTGCAAATGGCCGTGGTGACGACCTTTGCCGCCGCCCTGCCGGTGGTGAAGCTCGGCCGCATCGCCGGTCAATTCGCCAAGCCGCGTTCGGAGCCAACGGAAGGGATTGGCGGAGTTGAGCTGCCGAGCTATCGCGGCGATTGCGTGAACGACATCGCGTTCGAGGCCCGCGCGCGCGAACCAGACCCCGCGCGCCAGCTAATGGCTTACCGGCAGTCGGCGGCAACGCTAAACCTGCTTCGCGCTTTCGCCACGGGCGGCTATGCCAATCTCGAAAACGCGCATGGCTGGATGCTCGGCTTCATCAAGGACAGCCCGCAGTCCGCCCGCTATCAGGAACTCGCGGACCGGATCACCGAGACGCTCGGGTTTATGCGCGCGATTGGGCTTGATCCCGAGGCGCATCAGGAATTGCGCCAGACCGATTTTTATACCTCGCACGAGGCTTTGCTGCTCGGCTATGAAGAAGCGCTGACCCGCGTCGATTCGACGAGCGGCGATCATTATGCGACTTCGGGTCATATGCTCTGGATCGGCGACCGCACCCGCCATCCGGGCCACGCTCATGTGGAATATGCGCGCGGGGTCAAAAACCCGCTTGGCATCAAATGCGGTCCCACGCTTTCGCAAGACGAGTTGCTACGGCTCATCGACATTCTCAATCCGGCGAACGAACCCGGCCGTCTCACCTTGATTTGCCGGTTTGGCGCCGGCAAGGCGGCCGATCGTCTGCCGGGCCTGATCCGCGCCGTGAAAAGGGAAGGGCGCGGCGTTGTTTGGTCCTGCGATCCGATGCACGGCAATACGGTCAAGGCGGCGGGCGGCTACAAAACGCGGCCATTCGACAAGATCGTGAGCGAGATCCGCACGTTTTTTTCGATCCACCGGGCGGAGGGCACTTACGCCGGCGGCGTGCATCTCGAAATGACCGGAAAGAATGTCACCGAATGCACCGGCGGCGCGCGGGCCATCTCGGAGGCGGACCTGCATGACCGTTACCATACTTATTGCGATCCAAGGCTCAATGCCGAGCAGGCGATCGAAGTGGCCTTTCTCGTCGCCGAGCTGCTCAAGGCGGAACGGATCGAACGCGGCCGCGCCGATGCCGCGGAGTGAAGCCTGACGGCGGACGGGGCCGCGGCACGAGGTCCCTTTATGACGACGAGCCAGAATGCCCCCGCGAACCGCCTGGTCATTGGCCTGGCGCAAATCGATTGCACGGTCGGCGACATAGCTGGCAATGTCGCGCGCGTGCGCGCCGCCCACGCCGAGGCGGCCGGCTTTAGCGCCGATTTCGTGATGTTTTCCGAACTCTTCATCGCGGGCTATCCGCCCGAGGACCTCGTCTTGAAGCCGGCGTTTCTGGAGGTTTGCCGCGCCGCCTGCGAGGAGATCGCGGCCGGGACCGGCGACGGCGGACCGGCGATTCTCGTTGGGCTGCCGTGGGGAGAAAACGGGCATTGCTACAACGCCTATGCCCTCCTCGACAAAGGCCGCATCGAGGCGATCCGTTTCAAGGCCGATTTGCCGAACTATGGGGTGTTCGACGAAAAGCGCGTGTTCGCGCCGGGGCCGATGCCGGGGCCTATCGTGTTCAAGGGCGTGCGCATCGGCGTTCCCATCTGCGAGGATATTTGGGGCCCGGGCCCGGTCGAATGTCTTGCCGCCACGGGGAGCGAAATTCTTCTTGTTCCCAACGGTTCGCCTTACTGGCGCGGCAAGACGGACGAGCGGTTTTCGGTCGCAGCCGCGCGGGTTGCCGAGAGCAAATTGCCGCTCGTTTATCTCAATCAGTGCGGTGGCCAGGACGAGCTAGTCTTCGATGGCGCGTCCTTCGGCCTCAATGGTGACTTGTCCCGCGCGTTCCAGCTTCCTGCTTTTTCGGCCGTGGTCGCGAAGACGGTTTGGGAACGTGGAGCAAAAGGTTTTGTCTGTGTCGAAGGTCCTCGTTGCGAGACCGAGGAGGACGACGAAGCCGATTACGCCGCCTGCGTCCTCGGTCTTCGCGATTATGTGAATAAGAATGGTTTTCCCGGTGTCGTCATGGGCCTTTCGGGGGGAATCGACTCGGCATTGTGCGCGGCGATCGCGGTCGATGCGCTTGGGCCCGAACGGGTCCACTGCATCATGCTGCCCTATCGCTTTACCTCGAACGAATCTTTAAACGATGCCGGGCAATGTGCGCGCGCGCTTGGCGTTCGCTACGATATCTTGCCGGTCGCGCCAGCCGTCGAAGGGTTCGAAAAAGTCCTTGCTTCACTCTTCAAGGGCATACCGTCTGGCACCACCGAGGAAAATATCCAGAGCCGCGCGCGCGGAACCGTGCTGATGTCCGTTTCCAACAAGTTTGGTCCGATGCTCGTGACAACCGGCAACAAGTCCGAAATGTCGGTCGGCTACGCGACGATCTATGGCGACATGAACGGCGGGTTCAATCCGATCAAGGACCTCTACAAGATGGAGGTTTTTCGCCTCGCGGAATTGCGCAACAGCTGGAAGCCCAAAAGAGCGCTCGGGCCAGGCGGCGAGGTGATCGCGCGAAATATTCTCTTAAAGCCCCCATCCGCCGAACTGCGCGAGAACCAGAAGGATCAAGACTCGCTACCGCCCTATGAGGTGCTGGACGCGATCCTCGAAGGGCTCGTTGAGAAAGAAATGCGCGTTGCCGATGTCGTGGCCAAGGGCCACGATCTCGATACGGTGAAAAAAATCGAAAGACTTCTTTATCTCGCCGAATACAAGCGGCGCCAGTCGGCCCCTGGTGTCAAGGTGACGAAAAAAAACTTTGGCCGCGACAGGCGCTATCCGATTGTCAATTTGTATCGCGATCCCGGTGCGGCCCGATCGAAGGATTGAAACGCCCCTCTCCTCGGAGCCTGTGGCTTGAGCATGTCTTAAAAAAGTTGCGGTTCCCGCTTTGGCGCCAATCGTACATGGCGTCATCGCCCGAGGCCAGCCGGCATCGTTCATGGCGGCGAAGCGCCGCTTTCTTGAGGGGCGAGGCCGTGGCTGACCTCCCGCGGATCGACATAGGTCTTGGCTTGACCCGGTTTTCGCAACAACGGGTTCCGAGGAGAACAGCCATGAATCAATATGCCGGATTGGACCTGTCGTTGAAAGAGACATCGATCCCGGTGCGCTCGACCGCAAACGGATCTGGTGCTGGCCAAGTGTTTGCCGCAGCCAAAGGCGGGCGCCGGAGCGATCCGGAAGCACGCCCCGGATGTGGTGCTCGCGGTCTTCGGACCGGCCGCGCGCGACGTTTCATCGCAAGCTCGCCGCCGATGGCCTGTTGCCGTGGGCATCGGTGCAAGGCAGGCGAAGGCGGCGCTTGACACGGCGCCGAACAAGACCGGCGCGATACGGCGCCGGCGGGCTGGCTCTTCTCGGCCCCGGCCGGTTTCTTCCGGGAGGGCCGGGTGAAGAGCTTCGCGGCGATGCGGGTGCACGCCCTGACCGGCGGGCGCGTGGGGCCTGAAGCTGAAGGAGAGAGTCGGCTTCAAGCGCGCCATGGTAGCCGTGGCGCGCACGGACCGCGATCATGCCTGCGATGGGGCGGGACGGCTCTGCAGCGGTGACCGCGACCTCGTCGTCGCGCCACAGGTGATCCCGACAATGAATATGCGA
>QHBR01000112.1 GCA_003244015.1 Hyphomicrobiales bacterium
TTATTCCACGCCGATTCACAGCCGATGGTTCCATTGGCAACACTCGGGGCAACAAACCGCCTAGGGTTCGTCCCGCCTCGGGAACCCCGGCCGCTCGCCCTGGCCCGGGATACCGCTCAACCCCTCCATGCCAAGAGGCAGCGGAAGTTGCCAGGCAAGGTCGCCGACAATATGATGGTGAATCCGCCGAGCGCCGCATGAAAGCACAAGAGCGTTTCAAGTTCTTTATTCATATAGGCGTCATACGCATGGGCTTCGTCGATCGCTAACGCCTTGTCTGCGAGCCCCCACAGTCGCAACGCCTGATGGCGGGCCGGCAGAATCGCGAGAGAGCCTGGTCAATCGTCCCGGCTCCCATCTGCGCCAGGAAGGCCTGCATGTTTCACCGCGGCTTTCCTGTGAGGGAGGATGCAAATGACCACGATACGGCAATTGCTCGATCAAAAGGGTCGGAACACATGGTCTGTTCGCCCGGATGCCACAGTGTCTGATGCAGTGGCGGAAATGGCAAATAGGAACGTTGGTTCATTGGTAGTGATGGACGGAGTGTCATTCGTTGGCATTGTCACGGAGAGTCACCTTTTGCGGAACGCGGCTCTTCCAGGCGAGAACTCATCCGCGACGCTCATTCGGGATATTATGGAGACGCGGGTCCTCGTTGCGCGACAGGAGCATTTGAACAATGCATGGCCCTTATGACAGAGAAGCGGGTACGCCATCTGCCAGTCCTGGAGGGGGGCGATTTAATCGGCATTATTTCAATTGGTGATCTTGTGAAGAGCATTATTGGCGATCAAAATTTCGTCATCGATCAGATGGAACACTACATTCATGGTCATAGGTGACAGGTGCCAGTCCTCAGCGCCTGAATGAATTCGCGTTTGCCGCGATTGCCCATGCGGGCTTCCATGAGCCGTGCAGATGTTGGAGCGGTTCCGGCAATGTCCAGTTCTGCAAGGGAGCCGCTTAATCTCAACGCGCTCGTAGGGCTCGCACGTCCTAGCGACATCGGCGCCGACGTGGGCCACGTGAATCTTCACAAGACCTTCTGCATTCCGCATGGTTCCACGGCGGGCGTCAGACAGGGGCGGCGCGATCCACAACTTTGCGGTAGAGATGCCAACTCGAATGTGCCAGGATCGGCACCGCGACCGCGAGCCCGACGAACAGCGGCAAGAAGCCGATCGCCAGGACCGCCGCGACGATCAATCCCCAGATCGCCATGGTGACAGGGTTCTCCCGTACCGCTCTGAGTGATGTGAGAACAGCCACAGCCAAGCCTACATCGCGGTCGAGCAGCAAGGGAAATGAGATGACGCTGATGCTCAGCACCACTACGGCAAAGACGAAACCGATCGCGGTGCCGAGTCCGATTAATTTCCAGCCTTGTGGTGTGCCGAGGATATCGCCGATGAACCGTGTGAAGGACTCCGGCGGCGTGGAGCCAAGGAGCGACACGTAAAGAGACTGAGCCGTGAATTCCCAGCAGATGAAGATCACCAGCAGCAATAGGCCAAGTGCCAGGAGCGAGGGGATCGACGGCGAGTGACGCAAGTCAAAAGCATGCACCCAGGAGGTCTCAAGGCCGAGCTCCCGCCGTCGGCTCATCTCAAACAAGCCAATTGCCGCGAAGGGGCCAACCAGAGCGAAACCCGACATGAGCGGAAAAAGCAGGGGCATAGCAAAGCCGGCGAGGCACATGCCGACGATCGGGTAGATTAGGCCTAGAAAAACGAGGGATGACGGCATCGCCAAGAAATCGTCGACGCCTTTGGCAAGAGCGTCCTTGAGGTCCGCTGTTCCGATCTTGCGCACGATTGGATAGCCCGGAGTCGCATCTGGACCGGCGATCACATGGAATTTCATTAGCGTTCGTCCCGAACCGAGCAACAAGCGGTCACGAGGTCACGGCGAAGCTCTGCATAAAGCGGCTGGCCACACGGAACCGTGAGCTGCATTTTTAACATTATACGCTCCCGTGTGGAGGTTGTCGCCCCTGCGTGGAGAAAGCGACCTTATGGCGCCGAAGGCGGAGATTCCCTGCTAACAGGGAAAATATCGGTATGGACGCCCGCCTTCGAACCCGCCACACGCTGGAACTCGATTTGCGCAACGCGCTCACAGCCGGCGAATTCGAAGTTTATTATCAGCCACTCGTCACGCTTGAGACCGGCGTCATTTGTGGCTTCGAGGCCCTGCTTCGCTGGCACCACCCCCGGCGCGGCATTGTGGCCCCGGCGGAGTTCATTCCGGTCGCCGAGGAGATCGGCCTCATTGTCCCGATTGGTAAATGGGTGCTGCATCAAGCCTGCGCCGAGGCGGTCACTGAACGGCAAGCGCACCTACGACGTGACAATGCCTCGCTAGAGGATGCACGTTTAGTCGCCTGACGCTTGTGTACGCTGCGTTTTATCGAAACGTTTGACGACACGATCTCGCTTCAGCCGGGAGAGCCTATAGATCCAAAAGATCCCGTCGAGCTGATCGACCTCGTGCTGGAGACATCCGGAGAGCAGACCATCGGCCTCTTCGACCTTTTCCACGCCGCTCAAATCATGGTAGCTCATCCGCACACAGGCATGGCGTTCGATCTCTTCCGTTACGCCCGGCATGGAGACGCTGCCTTCTTCGTGCCGGATCATGTCGGCGGAAGCCCAGACGATCTGTGGGTTGACGTAGGTCCTCGCTACATCCACGTCTGCGATCTCGATCACGACCAGCCGCTTCAAAACACCAATATGCAGGGCGGTGATTCCGATCCCCGATGCCGCACGCAACGTGTCCAAGAGATCGGTCGCAAGTGAGCAAAGATCCTCGTCAAATACGACCACGCGCTCGGCATTCGCGCGAAGGCGATGATCAGGAAATCGCAGGATCGTCCGCACCGTCACGGCGTTTTTCCACATCCGGCCACTATCGGCCATCGCTCCCGAAGGCATTGTCACATTGGTCAGTTATAACCGCTTTCGTAGTCGTTTTGGTTCTGTGAGCACCGGCGTAAGCCGTTGATTTCGTAACAGACGGTCAGCGTTGTTCAGGCCAGCAATTCTCGGAGCCCCGTCACCGCTCCGGCGCGAAGAATAGCGGTCAAGGTAGGCATTGGGAACTTCGGACAAAGCACGGACGTTGTAACCAACGGGCTTTGAAACGCTGATTTTTTAGAGGTTCAATCCATGCACACGATCGGGAAAGCGACAACCACCGTCCTGGCAGCGGTCTTCGCGATTGCCATGACAACTTTTTCTAGCCTTGCCGCAAGCGACTTCGAAGGAATGTGGAAGGTGAAGGACACGGCCGGACAGCCCTTCGAGATCACGCTATCAGGCGGCGGGGCAGCGAAGGCGAGCCGTGGCGAGGGAATGGTCGGCACTTGGAAAGAGGAGGGCAAAACTGCCGTGATCACGTGGAACACGGGCTGGACCACGAAGATCGCGAAAGAGGGCGATCAATGCAAGAAAACTGCCTACGGCAAAGGACAGCCGCTGGACGGTCCACCGGCCAACAGCACGGACGCGCAAAAGGTAAAGTAACCGCGCTGCGGCTACTGCACTCGCGGGATGCTACTGTAATATCACCGCTCCGCCTCTAAACCACAACGCAACTCTGCGCCCTGACGAATGGCGCGATCCAGCGAAGACTGTGCTACTCGTACAGGTTCCGCCTGCGCTGACCTGCAAGTCATGCGTTACACATCTCGTGGTCGCCGCCTTCGCGGCGCTTGTCCTGGTTCACCGCCTTGGCGTTTTCGCGGGGCTCGCCAAGGAGCCGCCACAACCCCGCCTTGCCGCGCGGGAACAGCGGGCGTGAGGAAAGCCAAAGGCCTAACAACCAACCACGCGAGCTTCGTCGTGTCGGACCGCGTCGCGCTCATCTCCAACCACAACTTCGGAACGAGCGACGTGACCATCGCGCGTCCCCGCCTTCCGATCGAATCCCATGCGCCGGGGCCGCTCCAGTGATCTACGAAAAGTGGGCGGCCGCCTCGTGATCCGCGAACCCAGTCTTACCCGCTCACCCAACCGGAGATTCCCGCCCATAACGCGCGCGCGGGCCGGCCGTGAAATGCCGGTCGAGACAAGATGTACTTGGAAAGGAAGCGCTTTATAGGAGGGCGCGCCTCCCAATCGTCCCGCCGAGCCTGAAATACAATGGATTTTTCGAGCGATAACACCGCCGGGGCAAGTCAAGCCATTCTCGCCGCGATTGCTTGTGCGAACGAGGGTTCGGCTTCGGCCTATGGCACGGACCCTTTGACCGCCAAGGCCAAGCAGCTTCTCCAGCACGTCTTCGAACGAGAGGTCGCCTGTTTTCTAGTCACCACCGGAACCGCCGCCATTTGGCGCAATGTTCTGCCACGCCCAAGCCCATGTCACCGAAGATGAGTGCGGCGCGCCGGAAATGTTCACAGGCGGCGCCAAACTCGTCGGCATCGAGGCCACGCTGGCAAGATCGCGCCAGCGGATTTCAAGGTGGCGCTTGCGGATTTTCCGCGCGGCGTGGAAAAGCAGGTCGCCCTCGCGCACGATGCTGGGCTCATGGTTCATATGGACGGGGCTCGTTTCGCCAATGCCCTCGTTTCCCAGCAGTACACGGCGTCCGAGATGAGCTGGAAGGCAGGGATCGACGCATTGTCGTTCGGCGCCACGAAGAACGGCGCGCTCGCCTGCGAGGCGGTGATATTTTTCGATCGCTTGAATGCCGCGAGCCTGCCCTACCAGCGCAAACGCGGCGGGCATACCTTATCGAAAGGACGATTTCTCGGCGCGCAAATGGCCGCCTACCTTGAGAACGGCCATTGGCTCGATCTGGCGGGGAGGGCGAATGGCCATGCGAGACGGCTCGCCCAAGGCTTGGCCAAGGTCCCTGGCACCCGGATGCCCTGGCCCTGCGAGGTGAATGAAATTTTTGCGATTCTGCCGCGCAAGATCGACGCGGCGCTGAAAGCGGGCGGAGCGCTCTACTATCCTTGGAGATTTCGCGATTTCGCCGCCAAATGCACGCCGCCGGCAGAAGACGAAGTTTTCGTCCGGCTGGTGACCTCCTTTGCCAGTCAGGCCAGCGAAATAGATCGCTTTATAGCCACCGCTCTGGCTGCGACTGCCAAATGAAGAGCCCGCGCGAACCAAGACCGCACCCGCCAGCGGGAACCAACCTTGTCCGTTTCCCAACTTGGAGTGTCCGAGTGCAGCGCCGCCACATTCGGTCGTTTGCGGAACGGCTCTCAGTCCGTCTTGCCGGTCAGCCCGGCAGGCCAATAGACCGATCCCTTCACGGACGCTGAACTCGAGCATAAAAGCTTTGAAAAAGTGCGGCGCCCAAAATCCGATCACTGCCCTGGACGGCGCCTTGTCCTGAGCCTATCTCGACGCTGAGAGCGACCGTCGATGCTTGGCGAGATGCGCGATGCTTGGCGCTGGCCCCGCACCGGCGCGCCCATCGTCCTAAGCGAGGATCAACATGAACCGTCCCCTCTCCCGCCTCGCCACGCGCGCCGCCTATGGCGCGAGCCAGCTGCCGCGCATCGCCTGGTATCTGGGTCACGGCCTCGCCATGACCCGGATCGCACAGCGGGCGCGAGAGAGCGGGAGCGCGCGGCCTCGCCCCCATACCGACGCGCCAATTCCGGACCGCAAACGATTCTTCGTGGACATCGGTGCTCTTTGGCAGCAAGACCTCGCCAATGTCGAAGCGGGCGTCTATCCCCTGCCCGCGGACCATGACGGCTCATTGAAAATGCTTCTCCACCGCTCGCGGCTCTTCTTCAAGGATCTTCCCGCCATCCACCGCCGCCGGGAAAGCGGCGACCACAGCGAAGTACTGTCCGAGGAGACGCGCGGGAAGCGGCCCCGCTACTATCTCCAGAATTTCCATTTCCAGTCGGGCGGCTGGATGACAGACGAGTCAGCCCAGCGCTACGATACGCAGGTCGAAGTGCTCTTTAACGGCGCCGCAAACGCCACGCGGCGTCAGGCGCTGCCGCCGCTCCGTGAGGTCTTCGCCGGGCGCGACCAACGCCGGTTGAGTCTTCTCGACGTTGGCTGCGGGACGGGCCGCTTTCTCGATTTCGTCAAACAGACCTGGCCCCGGTTGCCCGC
>QHBR01000127.1 GCA_003244015.1 Hyphomicrobiales bacterium
GGTATTTTTCGAGATGCCCTTTAATAAGAAATTTTCACGGCGCATAAAATGATTCGCAAACGCCGGTTCGTACTAACAGTTATAATTTGCGCAGCACTGTTCGGGTTCATTTCTTCTGAGATATATTTGCAGTTCGCCGGAGTCGGATCCTATCCAATTTATGACATCGATAATGAGATCAAATATATCCCTGCTGCTAACCAGCATGGGAGCTTCCTCAACCGCAATGCCTGGTATTTCAACGACCGGCATATGGGAAATATTTCCAACTGGCGCCAGGAGAAACACCCGGATATTTTGCTAATCGGCAACAGCATTGTCCTTGGCGGCATTCCGTTTAACCACGATGATAAGCTCAGCCCCCTTCTGGAAAAGGATTTGGGCGCGGCCACCACGGTGTGGTCGGTCGCGGCGGACGGCTGGTCCAATGTTAATGAGATGGTTTATCTCGATCGCAATCCGGACGTCTTGCAAAATACCGATACGGTGATCATCGAATATATGGGTCGCGGCCTTACCGCAGCAACTCCGTGGCTCGGATATGATGTTTTTCCGGACCGCAAGACCTGGCTGTTGACGAGTTACATTGTTCGCAAATTCCTGCGAGGTGCTATACACGGGTCGATCGCTAATGATTTTGCTTCCTTGCGTGTGACCGATGGTGCGGACGCGGCTCAGTTGCAGCGTTTCAAAATGCTGATTTCGAGCGTCTCGAAGGACCGGAACGTCGTGATCTTCATGTATCCGACGATCTTCGAGCTCCGTGACAGATCCTTCTGGCTTGAAGCGACCGCTCCGATCAGGGATCTATGCCGGCTAAACTCGCTGGCCTGCATAGATGTAGCGCAGGAACCAACTTGGACCGAGAGCGCATATAATAAGGCCGACGGCATCCATCCAACGGTCGCTGGCAACAAAGTGCTCGCATCGATATTGGCACGTACGGTAACCAACAAATAGGCCCTGTAACCAAGTAACTAGGACACCCGGCATCGCGGCGCCTACGACGATATCGGGTCGACCTACGATCTCATTACCGCTTTTCTCGATGAAAAAGGCCTCGAATCGCAAAACCACTTCGGCGAGGAATATTTTACCGATACGACGGAACCAGACGACGCGAGCCTCGAAGCCGACATCTATGTTTTTCTCAAGTAGGAAAGGCGGCCTGGGACAAACCGGGCGTAGGGACTGGGTGCCGAGTTCAGGCTAGAAACTCCCGCGAGCAATCGCTGCGATCTTAGTTGCTTCGGGGCATCGCTTTATTGTCCGGCCAGCAATCGGGGCGGGTCAACCCGCCCCCTGAAATGAAATAATTCGACGGAGCGTATCATGATCCACCATCCAGTTGTTATAACTGTTATATTGTTCACATTTCTTTTCATTTCATCAGAAATCTATTTACGCTATGCTGGATATGGGTCGTTACCAATTTACGACGTCGATAATGACATACAGTATATCCCAGCTGCCAACCAGCATGGAAGGTTTCGTAATCGCTACGCGTGGTATTTCAACAACAGGCATATGGGAAATATTTCAAATTGGAGTTCGGAGATTCATCCCAATCTATTACTGATCGGGAACAGCATTGTACTCGGCAGCAATACTTTCAACCCTGATGACAAGCTCGGGCCACTTTTAGAAAAGGAGTTGGGCGGGCGCTACACCGTGTGGTCAGTGGCGGCGGGCGGCTGGACGAATGTCAGCGAGATGATATATCTCGATCGCAATGCCGATGTCCTCCATAACGCCGATACCGTGATCATTGAATATGGGGAAGACGATCTTATCGTACCCGCTGTGTGGCCAGGCTGTTACATCTATCCCGACCATAAGCCTTGGATTTTGACGGGATTCTACTTCCGCAGATTTGTACTGCATCGCCTGGCCCAAGCGGGGTTCCTTAATTTTAACTCAACTCCAACAGGGATGCCCGACAAGGCCCAATTGCAGCGCTTCAAAAAGCTGGTGGCGAGCATTGCTAATGAACACAAAATTGTGATTTTCATGTATCCCACACGCAAAAATCTGCAAGACAAATCCGCATGGCTGGAATGGATCGCCCCAATAGAGGGTCTATGCAGCACCACGATGGTAAAATGCGTGGATATAGCTCAAGAACCGGCTTGGAGCGAAAGAGCGTATACAAGCGACGGCGTCCACCCGACAGTGGAAGGAAACAAAATTCTGGCATCAATACTTGCGAATGCGATAAACTAAACGCGATCACGCGATTTTCACACCGTGCAGGCAAGATAGGGACCAAGAGATCGGCAAGCCGCCTCTTTGCTAAACCGTTTCCCAGAATTCCGGTCGCGCTTGCGAAAGCCTGCCGCCGATACGCACCGGCGCGATTTTTGTGGCTAAGCCATTGGAGCCGAGCTCGACCGCGACGCCGCAGAGGGTTGCCGCACCGGATGCCGGTTCGAACCGCGCCGCGGGCAGCTTGGTAGTGAACCTGCGAACCGGTTCCTCCTTGTCCATGCCGATCACCGAATCATAATCCCCCGTCATTCCGGCGTCGGTCACAAAGGCCGTGCCATTTGGCAGTATTTGATGATCGGCCGCCGGCACATGGGTATGAGTGCCCGCGACGAGCGAAACGCGGCCATCGACGAAATGCGCGAAAGCCTGCTTTTCGCTCGATGCCTCGGCGTGGAAATCGACAACCAAGGCATCGCATCCGTCTCCCAAGGGGCAGGCCGATATTTCACGTTCGATTGCCGCGAAAGGGTCGTCCATCGCGTCCATGAAAACGCGGCCCACGAGATTGACCACAAGCACCTGTGCGCCGGACGCTGATTGAAAGAGATTGGCGCCGCCGCCGGGGGTCCCGCGCGGATAGTTCAGTGGCCGGATCAGACGCCGCTCTCGGGCAATGAAGACGAGAGCCTCGCGCTGGTCGAAGGCATGATTGCCAAGCGTCACGCAATCCGCCCCCGCCTCGAGAATATCGGCGCAGATCGTCTCGGTGATCCCAAAGCCGCCGGCCGCGTTTTCGCCGTTTACAATAACGAAGTCGAGCCCCCAGGCCTGGCGCAACTTTGGCAAATTTTCCAGAAGAACCGCGCGGCCGGCGCGGCCGACAATATCGCCGATGAGGAGGAGGCGCACGCTAACGAAGAACCCGGCAGCTAATCAGCTCGCGCTCCGTGAGCACGTAATCGAGGCTTTCGTCGTGCTCCTCGTGCGGAATTTTCGGGAACTCCTGGCTCGCATAGGCGACGCCAACCGCGCAAATTGGCTTTTTGGCGCGTAGCCCCGTTAGACTACGGTCGTAGAAGCCGGCGCCATAGCCGATCCGGTGCCCCGCCCGGTCGAACGCGGCCAGGGGCACGAACAAAAGATCTGGCGCGACTTCCGGCGCGGCGGGCAGTGGCTCCTCGATCACCATTTTACCCTGGCGGGTGGGCTCGCCCGGCCGCCACAGCCGGAACACCAGGGGCGTGTCCCGCCGCCCGGTAACTGGCAAAGCGGTTTTGACCCCGGCACCTGCAAGATTTACGAGGAGCGGCAGGGTCGAGGGTTCGCCCGCGAGCGGAAAGTAGGCCGCGACGATCCCGGGGCGCAAGCGCATGACGAGGGCGAGGCCCTCCGTCGCGAGATGCGCGGCGTAAGCGGCGGCGGCCTCGATGCTCGTCTCGCTCCGCCGCGCCAAAGCCCGCGCGCGCAGGGCAGGCTTTCTGAGGAACATGACGCAACTGGCCGGAAGATTTGCAAGCGCGGGGCCGCGATGGCCGTGGGATACCGATCCCGGGAACCTACAATGTAGGTGGGCGCCGTGTGGCCAAGCCCACGGGCAAGGCCAGGGACAGCTCCCTTGGAGATCGATAAGGCCCCGGGAATGCTGATCCAACACGCACCCCGCAGCTCCGCCAATCTAATGTAAGCGAAAATCGAGGGAAATGCCAGGCCAATGCGTGGACCGCAATGGACGGTTGCGATTTCGCCGCCGAAGACGCATTTAGACGCCGGGCATTTGGACAGTGTCGCCGATTCGCCCTCGCGAGGGCACCAAGGGAGAGCCGGAACATGCCGGGGATTTTTGGCCGCTCGCGTGGCCAGGGGAATGGGCAAGCCTCCGGCGAAGCCGCAAACGAGGCCAAGCGGCAAGGCGCGGCCGGGGCGCTTGTGAAGGAGGCCACCACGGCGAGCTTTGGCGCCGATGTCATCGCGGAATCGGCGCGTCAGCCGGTGCTGGCGGACTTTTGGGCGCCCTGGTCCGAACCCTGCAAGCAGCTCGCGCCGATTCTCGAAAAAATAGTCAAGGCGGCGGGCGGCAAGGTCAAGCTCGTCAGGATGAATATCGACGAGCATCCGGAAATTGCGGGCCGGCTGGGGGTTCGTTCCATCCCCGCCGTCATCGCCTTTCAGCGCGGTCAGCCGGTCGACGGTTTCATGGGCGCCTTGCCCGAAAGAGATCTCAAAGGCTTCGTCGAGCGGCTTGCCGGCCCGCTCGACGAGGATGCCGATCGCCTGGCGGGAGCCGACGCCTTGCTCGCCGCTGGCGACGCCGGGGGGGCGGCGGAACTCTATGCCGCGATTATGGCCGAAAATCCCGGCGACCCCGCCGCCGTGGCCGGATTGGCGAAACTCTTCATCTTGGCGGGCGAGCTCGAAAAAGCCAGGACCGTTCTCGCCTCGGTTGCCGCGGGCGGCGAGCGCGACACTGCGATCATTGCCGCCAGAGCGGCGCTCGACCTCGCCGGACAAGCCGCCGCCGTCGGCGATGCTTCCGGGCTTATGCGCAAGATCGCGGCCAATCCCGGCGACCATCAGGCGCGATTCGATTTCGCCATCCTCCTCAATGCCGAGAACCGGCGCGAGGAGGCGACCGCCGAGCTGCTCGAAATCATCAAACGCGACCGGGCCTGGAACGACGATGGCGCGCGCAAGCAATTGCTGCAATTTTTCGACGCCTGGGGGCGGTCGATCCAGCGACGATAAGCGCCCGGCGAAAACTCTCCGCGCTGCTTTTTTCTTGAAGGCGGGGAAACTCGCGCCCCTCCTTGCATTGCCCCTTCGCGAAACCTTTGGTGCGGACGACGGGAGTCGAACCCGTATGACCGAAGGTCGAGGGATTTTAAGTCCCTTGCGTCTACCAGTTTCGCCACGTCCGCAACATATTGAAGTTCTTGAAGAATGCGGCATTTTTTGTACCGCTCCGTGCGTGGTTTTCATGCCCATGTAGACGGTAGGCAGACATCCCGCGCGCGCCGGGCTGCTAGCACGCTCAGCCAGGCAATGCGAGGTCGTCCTTGCAGCGCCGCTTGACGTCGCCCGAATCCGCGTGCGACTTAAGGTTAGGCTAACCGCCGGTTGCCATAAGGAACGCCATGATGACAGCCGAAGCACTGCCTGTCTTCCATCTTCATTTTGAAGGTGAGGCCGCGCGCGGGCATACGCTCCCGGCCCCTGCTCTGGTGCAGGCCATTGAGGCACTGCAGCGTTCAATCTACCTACTGGCGATGGCCTATCAAGGTTATGAACTGAAACAGCGGGCTCGTGTCAATTATGAGCTAGAACGCAAGTATGCGCTTGTATTCAGCATTCCCGAAGAAGGCGGCTACGACCTTCCATATAAGGTGGGCACGGCCGGCGGGGACTGTTCGACGCCGGAGACGTTGCCAAGATTACCGAACAGCATCAGGCAGTGCTCTCCGCCGTCCAGGCTAGCGATAGCCAAACACTTCGCCGTCTGGTTCCTTCTGGTGACTACCGCCGCCTCGTCGTGTCCGAACTAAAGAAAATGCAGCCGCCACCTCGCATGGGACTGGTAGTCAGCATAGAAGATTACCGTCGGCAAAAGCTTCTTGACGGGAAAACTGCGCTGGAACGGCTTAATCCGCTTCTGGCCGAACCGGCTATGATTGCAATTCATCCGCGCCTTGTGACGGGACGCCTTGACGCGCTCGACTTCCAGACGCGCACGCTACGGCTCTATTTGCCGAACGGGCGGCTCGTCAGTGCTACATACGACGAGGATTTCGAGCCGATCCTGCTCGAAAACCCGCGTGAATTGATTCAGGTGCGAGGCGAAGTTGTCCTCAACGAGGACGGCAGCCTCAAGCAAATAAACAATGTGCGGGAAATAATCGAGGTCGATGCGAGTCCGTTGACCGTCGAGAGTTTCATTGTCGATAACGCAAAACGCGTAGCAGCAAAGCCCTTTGATTTCCAGGTTACTTTTGAACCCGATGAAGGCCATTACATGGCTGAAGGCCAGTTCAACATGCTCGTTAGCGGAGAGACTCGCGAGGAACTCGCAGATGCTCTCTCAGACACACTTCGATTGCTTTGGACGGAATATGTGGCATCCGATGCGAGCGACTTCACCGAAGACGCTAAATCTCTCAGACAAGAACTACTTGAAACATTTCCGGAAATCGCCGATGCCGCTTGAGAGACGCGACATCGAGACAGTGCTACATAAAAAGGGCTTTGTAGTAAGCAGCGGCGACCACAGCTTTTTCACCTACTACACCAAAACTGGGCAGAAGACCTCCGTCTGGACCAAGATCTCTCATGGTAGCAGCCACAAGACGCTCGGGGACGACCTTTTGAGCAAGATGGGTAAACAGCGTGGTTTGACGAAAGGGCAATTCACACGCTGGTTGACTGCCCGCTTACGCGAGACGTGTTCGAGGACATGCTTTTGAAAAGCGGGCGCATCAAGGTATCCAGCTGACTCGGAGAGTGGCCGCGTCACCGGCCAAGCCCGGCGATCTGCGCCTGGAAACTCAAGCCGAGGTCCTAAGGGAAATAGATCGAGGTGTCCTGCGAACCTCGGTCATGAAGGTATCGACGAAGGGTCGCCCCAGCGGCTTGGCATAGACCGTTGCGACATGCGCCTTGGGCAAGATCGCGCGGACGATTTTTACCGCCGCAAACTAAGCGCGTGTCGAACCGGTGTCACCTTTCGCGAACCCGGCTTTCGAAGCGCCAGGCGAACATTCCGCGGCAGACGAATTTGGTGCCGCAGAGACATTGGCCCAAATCTCCGCCTAGCGCCGCCACCCCCGCAAAACCTCAGCCAGAGACCGAAGATAAGGCCATAAGAGGCTAGAAATACGCCGCTTCTGTAAAAACTAGGACGTCACCACAAGCTCCCCGCAATGGGTGGTGGCGGTGCCAGTCCCTGCAAACCCGTCTCCCTCGGCGCATTCCTTGCGATCAGGGAAAACAACAGGGAAATTCGCGAAAAAGGGTGCTATTTGGCCTATTACCAGCGAAAATACATCAATGATTCCTATAATTTAGAGCGAAAATTCCCTACGATTCTGAACAGGGGAACTTAATTGCACCAGCAGGGAATTTTGCGTGCCTCTCGCTCCCGAACAGGGAATGTTGTTTCTGAATGAATCGGCAATCCATATGTTGTCTTGATGGGCACCGAACAAGGCAGTGCTCGCGCCAGCCTGCGCTAGATCTACCCGCGTGTCAAAACTGCCCGGACAATCCGCGCGATCTTATTGGTGAGCGCGACGGAGACGTGCGCCGGACGCTGGACGCCGGACGCCGGACGCCGGACGAGGATCCCATTGATCCATTGTCTGTCAATCGGCTTCCAAATTTGGGTCTGACTCAATCTCGATGAAGTTTGCTGGTGGCTTGGCGCTGTTTTCCAGAAGGAAGCAGCGCCATGCAGCCCAATCTTCGAATTTCGTCCCTGATCCCAAGCGGACTGGCCGTTGCAAGCGTAACGCGCGATGACTACTACGCAGACGAGGGAAGCCCATTCATTCGCATTGGCAACGTCACGGGTCCAGGATCGACGTGGACCTCACAGACCTCTCCTGTTCGATTGCTAGCTTGAACGGTTCCAAATTTTACCGGCAGAAAACGCGCTGATATTCCTCAGCGCTTCGCAAACCGTTATCGCCTGCTGGTCCTGGATCACTTGTTGCGGGATCACCACGACGCTGCCGGGAATTTGCATGATCGGCACCGGGGTCCCCGCCGCGTCTGTCACATACGGCACGTAATAGCTTCCCGCGTCTTCCTGGGCTGCCGAGCGGGCGCGCCCTTGTGATGACGCGAGGCGGCATCCGCCGCATGTGGGAGCAGCGCCAGCGCGGCGCTGAGCGCGATTAGCGGCAAGCTCTTCATCGCCGTAATCCTTTTTGTAATCGAGCCCCTTCCGCGCGTATGGCCGCGTATTAGGTTGGTTTTCCATCGGGCCGGATGTTTTCACATCCCATGAAGAAATGAAAGATTTTTCACTGGCGGTCCTGCAAAACCTGCCGCCGCGTTTGTCGCATTCGAGGCTCAATCGTACCAAAATGTTTCAC
>QHBR01000378.1 GCA_003244015.1 Hyphomicrobiales bacterium
CCCGATCAGCGCAAAGGCTGCGATGACCCAGCGGTTGCCGCGATCCTCGCGCACCCCTGAACTCAGATTTCCGCCGGCGAAGAGCGCCGCGCCAGACATGACGAAGAGCGCGGCCGCGAGCGCGCGCAGGGCTCTATGGGAGAAGAAGGCGGCAAACCCGCCCCAGCCGAGGACGGCCAGGCCGAGATAAGCAGCGGTGCCCAAAACGATGAGGGTCACTCGGACGATTGATGGGACCATTGTTCCTTTCCCTGCCCGCCCCTGTTGCATTCAACATGGGCGCGGCCCCAATCTCTATTCCGTTGGCGAACCTTACACCGGGAATGTCTTCCGGCAACGGGCATGGCCGTTGAGGCGCCGCCTCAGCCCCGCTGCGCATTGCACAAAAAAATCGATCGATCTTACCAATCTAATATAAGGCGAGGCCTCCGTCTTTCGCCTTGAAAGATTTTAGGCCCTGGCAGGTCACTTCGAATCGGCGTCGAGCACAGCGATCTTGATCATGTTAGTCGCACCAGGTGTGCCAAACGGAACGCCCGCAACGATAAGGATGCGATCCTGCGCTTCTGCGAAGCCTTCGCGTCCGGCCAATTTGCAGGCGCGCTTCGCCATGTCGTCGACGTCATGCGCGTCCTTGGTGACGACCGCGTGGACGCCCCAAACGAGAGCGAGACGGCAGGCCGTCTCCCGGTTTGGAGTAAGGGCGAGCACCGGCGCTTCAGGCCGCTCCCGGGCGATGCGAAATGCCGTCGCGCCGGAAGACGTCCAGGCGACAATTGCCTTCAGATCCAAGGTTTCGGCGAAATTTCGCGCGGCGACGGCGATCGCGATCGCATCGGCATTCGCCGCTTCGGGAGGAGCGCGCTGTGCATTGATGATACTGCGATAATAAGTATCGCGCTCGACCTCCTCCGCGATTCTGTTCATGGTCGCGACGGCTTCCACAGGATATGAACCAGCCGCGCTTTCGGCGGAAAGCATGACGGCATCGGCGCCTTCGAAGACCGCGGTCGCGACATCCGAAACCTCGGCACGCGTCGGGACCGGCGCTCTGACCATCGATTCGAGCATCTGCGTCGCGACAACGACAGGCTTGCCAAACCGCCGCGCCGTGCGGTTGATCCGCTTTTGCAAGCCTGGGACTTTTTCGAGCGGCATCTCGACTCCGAGGTCGCCGCGCGCGACCATTAATGCGTCGGAAATCTCCACGATCTCGTCAAGGCGCGAGATGGCATCTGGTTTTTCCAGCTTCGACATCACCAGCGCGCGGCCCAAGGTCAGCTTCTTGACCTCGGCGACATCGTCTGGCCGCCGCACGAAGGAAACAGCGACCCAATCCATGCCCGCGTCGAGCCCGGCCTTGAGGTCGGCCTGGTCCTTTTTGGTGATCGACGAAACTGGGATTTCGGTGTCCGGCAGACTGACGCCCTTGCGGTTCGATATCACTCCCGCGACATCGACGATGGCAACGGCGTGCGTGGCGCTGGCCTCGGCGACATGAAGCCGCACCTTGCCATCGTCGATGAGGATGGTGTGCCCCGGCTTCAAGGAGCGCAAAATTTTGGGATGCGGAAGACCCACCCGGTTTTGACCCCCAGGCGCGGGATCCGAGTCGAAAACGAAATGGGCGTCCTTGACGAGTCGGACCGCCCGGTCCTTGAAGGTGCCAATTCGCGGTTTGGGACCTTGGAGATCGAGAAGAATGCCAATCGGGCGTCCGCATTCTTCCTGGAGCTCCCTGATCATTGCGGCCTGCCAGCGCATCTGATCATGCGAGGTATGGCTCATATTGATGCGAAAGAGATCGGCGCCCGCATGAAATAACGCCGATATCGTTGCTGGATTTGCGGACGCCGGTCCGAGGGTCGCAACGATTTTGCACCGGCGCAATCGCACTTCAGCCTCGTCAAGTTGGATTATTAGGGATTTGGCTTGCCTTGCGTCGAATCGGTCAATTGAACTGTCCAGTTCTTGGCTTCCTTGCCCGTATCGACTTCGAAAAAGCCGGTTCTGTCGAAACCACGCACGAAGCAATCTTCCCGCCCGATGATGCGGAATTCACGGTCGCGGGTGCACATGAAAGCCTTGCCCTTCCATTCGCCGCCGTGCTCGTCCATCGCATAGACATAGTAGTACTCGGCCGCGAGAGCCCCCCGCACCAATGTCTCGCAACCGCTTGGTTTTAAATTCCACCAGCCCTCGCTGACCCATGTCTCGCCATCGGTATAGGCAAGAGAAACACTCACCCGGCTGGCGGAATTGTTGCAGAGGCGAAAATCCGCGCGCACTGGAGCAACTGAACCGCAAAAGACGGAGATCGCCATCGCGGCGGCAATAATCGCTCGTTTCATCGACGTCAAAAATGCTGCCGTTACCGTGTTTGGCTATCTCGGGACCGCCCGGCCGGCGGCGACAAGCGAATGGAGCGCGGTCCCGTCTCTCCCGTCTCCCTAAAGCATGATCCTTGCGAGGGGAAGGCGATTTCGCGCCGGCGAATAACGAAAGTCTGCGAACCGGAACGCAACGCGGCGTTCGGGACGGAATATCCGGCCGGCGGCGGGAGCGAGCGTTCCGGACATTTGGTTTTAGGGTTGATCGCCGCCCGCGAATGGGGCATAGGTCGGAGCTTCGTTTCCAACCGGCTCCGAGTGCCGGTTGTTTTTTGGGACCCTCCGATGAAAGTCCGCAACTCGTTGAAATCCCTGCGCACGCGCCACCGCGCCAACCAGGTGGTGCGGCGCAGGGGCAGAGTATACATCATCAACAGGACGCAAAAACGTTATAAGGCGCGGCAGGGCTGATGCCGCTAGCGGCCGCGCGCGACAAGGCTTTTCCAGGTTGAAGCTTATGCGTGCGTATCCCCTCTATGCTTTAAGCTTGGCTGCCGCGATGGCAGCAGGCGTTTTTGTCCTGACCCAAGCCAACGCGGAAGGCTACGGCGTACCGCGTGGGCAGGCGGGCGGAGACACC
>QHBR01000105.1 GCA_003244015.1 Hyphomicrobiales bacterium
TTTTCGAGATGCCCTTATGAATGTTCACGGGTAGGGCTCGCGAGACCGTGGTGCTTCGCAAACCCCACAAGCCTCAGTTTCACACCATACGCAACCGGCGCCTCGAATCCGCTTGGCGATACATCGGCCCATCGGAACTCTTGCAAAAGCATTGGCAGGAACCCATCCGCTTCGGACTCTGCGCGGAGGTATCATTCGTCACCCGGTCTGGCCTTGGCCGAAACGATTGTATATGGAGAAGGCAATCGCTATAAGGGCGGCGGCTTGAGATTTGGGAGTCGCGCAAGTGCCTATCGAGGAGGTCGAAGGCGGCTACAAACCGTCCGGAGACGAAGCCTTTATGAACCAGCGCCAGAGGGATTATTTCCGGCGCAAATTGTTTGCCTGGAAAGAAGATATCCTGCGTGAGAGCCAGGAAACCCTCGTCGCATTGCAAAAGGAGAGTGAGAACCATCCCGATCTTGCCGATCGCGCCTCTTCCGAGACCGGGCGGTCCATCGAATTGCGCGCGCGCGACCGGCAACGCAAGCTGATCGCAAAGATCGACGCGGCGCTGGAACGGCTTGACGATGGCACTTATGGCTACTGCGAAGAAACCGGCGAGCCTATCGGCCTGAAGCGGCTCGATGCGCGGCCGATCGCAACCCTTTCGGTGGAGGCGCAGGAACGCCACGAACGGCGCGAACGGACCCACCGCGAGAGCTGACTCAAGCTATTTTGGGGCCGCGCGATTTCGACGGCATCGCGGACGCCGGGTGTTAGCAACAAACCGGGTTCCGGCCAATTTTTGTTGACGCGCCGCGCCCTCTTGCATTAGCCGTGCGCGCGTCCAAGCAGCCGCGCCATTTCTTCCTCGAGCGTAACGGCGCCGTCTTGCGCCGGACCGGCCGCCGCAACCTCCAAGATTAAACGACTGGCGTCAACAGAAGGAGCGGCCAGTCCCGCGGATTGCGTCTCGGGCGCGGGGGGAAATTCAGTCTGCCATGCCGCGTCGCCCGCCGGAGAGGTTTGGATCTGCTCAAAGCCGGGAAGCGCGCTTGCGGCAAGGGCGTCCGCGAACAGTGTCTCGGATGTGCCTGATGGGGCCGGTTTGGCGGCGGTCCCTTGCACCTGGCGCAGCGCCGGGGCGCGCAACAAAGGAGCGGCGACTGGCGGGCGCAGAAATCCTTTGGCGGGGTTGGTTCCGAGCTCGGATTTTCGCGGCGGACCGGAGCCACTGTCGAGAGGCTCGCGTTGATTCGATGTTGCTTGGCCAAACGGAGCGACAGGCGCCGGCATGCGCCTTGGCGGAAGCGGAAAAACCGGTCGCCTTGGAGCGGGTAAAACGATCGGTGGCGCGGCATCGCGCACGGATTCCTCGATGGAGACAGCGGCCGTCAACCCGGTCTCCCGCTCCAGCCCGGCGGCGGGCGGAAACGGCATTTGGCGCTGGGGAGCATTCGGCGCTTGCGTTTCCGCCGGCGAAGGCCATGAAATTCCGGCTGGCGCTTGTGGCGCGTCGCGCGGCTCTCTCTCGCGCCGGTCCTTGCCGCGAATTCTCGCCTCGCGAAGGTCGCGCGGCTCGCGGCTCTCGGCGCGGATAATTTCCGATTCGATCACGATGTCGTTGGGTCCCCCGATCATCAGCAGGTGTTCGACATTGTCGCGTCGAATAATAACGAGCTGGCGCTGCCGGTCGAGGTCGAAGGCATCGACGGTCCCAAGCCGCGGCGGCCGGGCCCTTCCGTTACGCGGCAACCGGAGCCGGCGTCCGAAGGTAAGGCGGAAAATAAGTGACAACAGAGCAGCGGCGGCGAGGAATGCAATCGCCGCAGCGGCAAAGGTGAAACTCTTGCTCGCGAAAAAACTTTCACTCAAGCCTGACATCTGGCGGCTCATTCGCAGAAAACGGCGGCGGGCGTTGGTTAGTGTAGCACGTTCCAAACCGCCATGCCGGTGCTAACAAGTAATTATTAACGCAATTCATCAAAATTCACAAAATATCGATTCGCGCAAGCTACAACGCTACCGTCCTGGCGAGGAAAAATTACCGGGACCTTCCGGGTGGGCAGGATCGGCGCCGAGACCGATACGTCCGCGGGTGCCGGAATAACCATAGCGGAAACGGTCCCATTCCTGGATGGAGCGGCCTTGCGCGATCCAGCGTTGAGGCGGATTTGGCGGCAGCGGCCCGTAGTCATAGTAAGAGGTTTGCGCGAAGGGCTCGCTGGAAGCTAACATCGAGATGGTTGTAATGGCGAGGAACTTGCCGAATGATCGCATTGACTTCTCCATGCCGGGCGGCTCGGCGCGAGAGGAGACCGCTATTACGATTTTGCTTTCTAAACATCAACGTGGCTTTGTTGCAGGTCCAAATCCAATGGCGGAGCCCCGGCGGAGCCAGCGAGTTGGCCATGGGTTCAAACATAGTTACATCGCTTGCACCGGGTGAAAACTTATGAGCGAGCAGCCCGCCCCCGTCCGTCCGCCCCGATACGCAGGCAATCCAGCGTTGATCTTGGCTTTTGCCATGCTTATGGCGGGCGCCGTCGCGGCTATTTCCTTCTTGCCCAATGACGAAGGCATCCCCCTCGCAATCTTGCTGCTCGCCCTCTTCGCGGTCGCCGGTATTTGCGCTTCCTTCGCCGTTGCGGTGGGCCTCCTTCAGTTTTCCCGACAAGCGCTGAGGAACGACCTCACCAAGCTCATCTGCGACGGGAATACCGAAGGGCTGATCGTGACCGGTGCCGGCGGCAATATCATTTACGCGAACGCCGCCTATTTGACCTTGGCGGATGCACGCGGTCTCGCGGACCTGCGGCTCTTTTCCGGATCGCCGGAGATCTCCGAGGCCATCTACCGGCTCGCCCAGGCCGCGCGCGACGGCAAGAGCGCCGCCGAGGAATTGCGCTTGTCTCTGCCGCTCGGCGGCGCCGGCGGGACCGGCTGGTACAAGATCAAGGTCAGACCGCTGGCTTTGGCGAGCGCCAGGCGCGCCAGCCTGTGGTCCGTCGCGGATGTAACGCGCGAGCGGGAAAAACAGGAAAAGGTCTTTCAGGAATTGCGGGATGCCATCGAGTTTTTAGACTATGCGCCAGCCGGATTTTTTTCCTGCGGCCGGAACGGCGACGTTTCTTATATGAACGCCACCCTTGCCGCCTGGCTCGGTTACGACCCGGCGGAGGCCGGCGCAAGAGGTCTCAAGGTGACCGACTTCGTGGCCGGCGGCGGCGCCGCGCTCGTCGCTTCGGCCGCCGGAGGCGCGGGCGAGATCCGCGCCGAGCAATTCGATATCGACCTGAAATGCCGCAATGGTCAAAGCCTGCCCGTGCGTCTGCTCCACGGCGTCGCGTTCGGTCAGGACGG
Source organism: Hyphomicrobiales bacterium (assembly GCA_003244015.1). GTDB lineage: Bacteria > Pseudomonadota > Alphaproteobacteria > Rhizobiales > Beijerinckiaceae > Methylocapsa. Next base: position 3,346 of record QHBR01000105.1, read on the forward strand.
CCTACCAAGTCCGTCGCGCACGCTCGTCCTCAGCCGCGCTCCTGGCGAGCAACCGGCGCTGGATTTGCGCGCGGCGGAGGCGCGCTTCGCACGGGTATTCAATGCGACGCCAATGGCGATCGCAATCCTCGACAAGAATGGCCGGATCACCCGTTCGAACGCCGCTTTCGCGCGCCTCATGCCGGAAGCCTTGAAGCAGCCCGACGGCGCCGCGCGCTCGATCTTCGCCGGTATCCTCGATGGCGACCGCTCCGCCGTTGATGCCGCCATTGCCGCGGCCTTCCTGTCCACGCCGGATATCCCGCCGGTCGATGTCGGTCTTGCCGGGGAAGGCGAGCGGTCGGCAAGGCTGTTTTTCGCGGCGGCGGACGAGCACGACGGGAGCGGTGCGACGATTTACGCGCTCGACACCACGGAACAGCGGGCTTTGCAAAGCAACTTCGCGCAATCCCAAAAAATGCAAGCGATCGGGCAGCTTGCCGGCGGAGTGGCGCATGATTTCAATAATGTCTTGACCGCGATCATCGGCTATTGCGACCTGCTTCTCGCCAATCACCGGCCGACCGATCCGTCGTTCAGGGACATTAATCAAATTAAGCAAAACGCCAACCGCGCGGCCTCGCTCGTGCGGCAGCTCTTGGCCTTTTCCCGCCGCCAAACGTTGCGGCCGCAGGTCCTGCAATTAGGCGATGTGCTCTCCGATCTGCAAATGCTGATGCGCCGGCTTGTCGGCGAAAAAATCGATCTCGAGCTGCGCCACGGCCGCGACCTCTGGCTCGTCGAGGCCGACGTCAACCAGTTCGAGCATGTCCTCGTCAATTTGATCGTCAATGCGCGCGACGCGATGCCGCAAGGCGGCAAAATCATCTTGCGGACCCGCAATGTCATCGCGGCCGAATGCGCCGGTTTCAACGAGACATCGCTGGTTCCAGCCGATTATGTCGCAATCGAGGTTGAGGATTTCGGACATGGCATCGCGCCGGAAGTAAAGGACAAAATCTTCGAACCGTTTTTTACCACCAAGGACGTCGGCAAGGGCACCGGTCTCGGCCTCGCCATGGTGTATGGCATCATAAAGCAGACCGGCGGCTATGTTTTCTGTTCGAGCGCGGAGGGCAAGGGAACGGTTTTTACGATCCTCCTGCCCCATTATATTCCAGACGAAACCCACGCATCCCGGTCCGTCGAACAGGCGGCCGCGCCGTCCGCCGATCTCACCGGCCATGGCACAATCCTCCTCGTCGAGGACGAAGAGGCGGTCCGGGCTTTCGGAGCCCGCGCGCTCGCCTCGCGCGGCTATACCGTGCTGCAGGCGGCCTCGGGCATCGAGGCGTTGCAAATCGTCGAACAAAACGGCGGAAAAATCGATCTTATCGTTTCCGACGTCGTCATGCCGGAGATGGATGGCCCAACCATGTTCGGCGAATTGCGCAAACGCGGCGTCAAGGCCAAGGTCATTTTCGTGTCCGGCTATGCCGAGGATGCATTTTCCAAAAACTTGCCCGAAGGAGAGGATTTCGGCTTTTTGGCGAAACCCTTCAGTCTGAAGCAATTGATCGAAGCGGTCAAAGGCAAGCAGTGAAAAGTAGACTACCGGACGGCACGCGCGTGGAGCAACGCGCGCTCATCACTTTTGCACGACGAAGAACAGACGTGGATAGCGCAGGAGCACCTTTCCATTCGGCTGCCTCGGATAGGAAGCGGCGAGTTCCGCACGATAACGCGACATAAAGACCTCGCGCTCACAGGGACTTAAGGGTTCGAGAAAAGGCCGAAGTCCCGACCCTTCGAACCACTCGACGACGCTGTCCGGGCCGTCCAGAGGATGGATATAAGTCGTCTGCCAGATGTCGATTTTGGAACAGACGGCCGCCAACAACTGATAATATTCGTCGAGCGCGCCGATCATAGGGCGCGTCTTGGCGATAGGGATGAGCCGCCTTGCCCAAGGCCCATCCGCCGCCACCATCCGCATCAAAGCATGCGATAGCTCTTGAATATTGTTCGGCATCTGCCACCCGCCCTCGTGCAGGAACGAGACGAGCCGCACCATGAGGTCATGATGGTTTGGCACGAATTGCAGCGCAGCATTGGCGAAGATGAGGTCCACCTTGTCTGCTGGGCGCCAGGTTTCGATGTCCTGCTTGTTGAATTGGGCGGTGGTGACGCGGGCGCAAGCGACAGCAAGCATATTATCGGAGAAATCAAGGCCGACGATTGTCGCGCGGGGAAAGGTCGCAGCCAGCAATTCTGTGCCGTTGCCTGGACCACAGCCAAGGTCGAAAATGCTATTCGGCTCGAAATCCGGAATCTGACCGAGGAGGTCACGCGCCGCGCGCGTGCGCTCGTTCTCGAATTTCATATAGAGGGCGGAATTCCAATCGGTCATAGGTCCACCGGGCGTTGTCACATTCGTTGGTTTTACTTGTCAATAGCGCGGGGCGCTCACAGATTCTCCGGCCTCCTCGTTCGATTCAGAATCTTTTTTGAATGCCACGCACGGCACCTGACCCAAACCAGCGCCGGACCACTGTCAGTGCCCAGCCTCCCCGCCATCCTGGCGCCGTGCCATGTGGCTGTGGTTGCGGCCGTACAAGAAATAAATGGCAAGGCCGATCGCGAGCCAAACGACAAGCCGCAGCCAAGTATCGCCTGGCAGACCGAGCATTAAAAAAACCGCCGAAGCCGCGCCGAGCGGCGCCACGGCAAACACGGCCGGCGTTTTGAAAGGGCGGTGGATCTCCGGATCGGTGATCCGCAAAACGAGAACGCCGAGGCAGACCACGGCAAATGCGAACAAGGTGCCGATGCTCACCAGTTCGCCAACGAGACCGATCGGCAAAAGACCCGCGAGGACCGCGACGATCGCGCCGGTGATCAGGGTCGTGACATAGGGGGTGCGAAACCTTGGATGAACGATCGCCGCGAATGGCGGCAGCAGGCCGTCGCGCGCCATCGAATACAAGATCCGCGGCTGGCCGAGCAACAGCACCAGAACGACCGAACTCAGTCCAAGAATCGCGCCGAGCTTGATGATGGAGGCGAGCCAGCCAAATCCGATGGCATCGGCGCCGAGAGCGATCGGGTCGGGAACATTCAGCCTGTCGAACGGCACGATGCCGGTAATGACGAGGCTGACCAGCACATAAAGTAAAGTGCAAATCGCGAGCGAGCCGAGGATGCCAAGCGGCATGTCGCGCTGCGGGTTACGGGCTTCCTGCGCCGCGGTCGATACGGCGTCGAAGCCGATATAGGCAAAGAAAACCACCCCCGCGCCGCGAATAATCCCGCTCCAGCCATATTGGCCGGGTCCAATATTAGGCGGAATGAAGGTACCCGTGGGATTACTCGCAGTCACCCAATTCGAGGTCTTGACGAACCAAACTCCGGCAAGGATGAAAAGGACGACGATCGCCAGCTTGATGACGACGATGATATTGTTGACCTTGGCGGATTCCTTGATCCCGGTGACAAGCAAGATGGTCACCGCTACGACGATGAAGACCGCCGGAAGGTTGACCAGCGCGCCGGTCGGCGACCAGCTTCTGCTCGCCGGATCATAGGCGAGCGGGCCTAAGGCAAATTCCGCGGGGATCACCACGCCAAGATCGCGCAAGAAGCTTACGACATAGCCGGACCAGCCGATCGCGACGGTTGTCGCCCCAAAAGCATATTCGAGGATCAGGTTCCAGCCAGTGACCCAGGCGATGAACTCACCCATCGTCGCATAGGCATAGGTATAGGCGCTGCCCGCTATCGGCACTGTCGAAGCCATTTCGGCGTAGCAGAGGCCCGCGAAGACGCAGACGAGTCCGGCTAGGACAAAAGAGAGGCACACCGCTGGCCCGGCATGGGCGGCGGCGGCATGGCCGGTCAGGACAAAGATGCCGGCGCCGATGATGCAGCCGATGCCAAGCGCGACAAGGCTCCAAAGCGAGAGCGTCCGCCGCAATTGCGTTTCGCCGGGGCCCGATCCGAATTCGCCTTCCTTTGCTTCCGCTTGCAGAGTCGCAATCGGCTTGCGCACCCAAAGATTCGCCATTCCCCAAGTCTCCCATTGGCCCCCGGCCGCGATATGATCGCACGCGTCAAGGGCTTTGTCGCACGCTTTCGCACGGGTCAAGATTCCGCAAGGCGCCGCTGCATCGGCAGTGACCCAGTTTGGGCGAATATCCGGACGTTACATCTTGACGCTAACAAAATCACCATTGTCCGGCGCCCGGTGCGCCGGTCTCACCGGCTTTTGTGCGCATCGCCGCGAGGGTCCGGCCTTGCCTAAATCCGTCGAACGCGGCAATCTCAGCCTCGACAAGGCCGTCAGCCGGCGAACGAGCAGCGGCGGGGGCGGCTTGACGCGAAGGGTATTTGCCCAGACCATGCGCGCCCCCAACGAGATCGATTTCTGGCGCGGCTTTGCCCTCGTTACGATTTTCATCAACCACATTCCGGGGATCTATTTCGAGCGTTTCACCTTTCGCAACGTGTCGCTGTCGGACTCGGCCGAGCTTTTTGTGTTTCTCGCCGGTTGGGCGATGCGCAAGCTGATCGACGGTCCTGGCCGCGCGCTGCCGGCAAAATGGCTCATTCTGCGGCTAGAAACCCGAGCCTTCCAAGTCTATGTCGCGCAGATGGTCGTCACGGAGCTGGCCATCGCGATGCTCGCGGCGGCCGCGCTCTGTCTCGATGCGCCCTTCCTCCTCGATTGGCTTAACGCGTCCGCCGTCTTCAACGATCCGGTGAAGGCGCATATCGGTCTCGTTTTGCTCACCCAGCAGCTCGGCTATTTCAACATTCTTCCCCTCTATGTCGTATTAATTTTCATCGCTCCGGCAGTCGCGCTTCTCCACCGTCATGCTGCGGCGCTTTTGCTGCTCGCTTCGCTCGCGATCTATGCCGGGGCTCTCGTGTTCGGCGTGAACTTGCCGACCTGGCCGGTCGAGGGGACCTGGTTCCTTGATCCGCTCGCCTGGCAGCTCATCTATGTTCTCGGTTTCCTGCTCGCGGGCGAAGATGGGATTGGCGGTTTCGCGCGGCGTCGCCGTGCCATTTTGCGCTGGCTCGCTCTGCCGGTGGTGACGCTCGGCGCGGTCGTGGGGATGACCCTTATCTCACCCGATCCGGTCTATCTCCCCGAGCCGAAGCTCTTTTTTACGTTCGACAAGACGTTTCTATCGCCGGCCCGGCTCATCCACAGTCTAGCCTTGACGGCGATTTTTGCCGGCACCTTCAACATCATCGGAGCGTGGATACCGCGTCTTTCAGCCTTTTTATGCCTTCTCGGGCGCAATTCGCTCAGCGTGTTCTGCGCCTTGTCTCTTCTCAGCCTGAGCGGGCAAATCTTCCGCTTCGTCTATGGCGGACAGTTTGCATCCGACGCATTCATCGTTATCTTGGGTGTTCTTTTACTGGGTTTCATCGCATGGGTAGCGGAATGGCGCGAAAGATTGCGGGCGGCTTTGGCAAACAAGCCGCTTTCGCCCTAGCGTTAGCCTGCCTCTTAATGCCGGTAATGCCGGCTCCCCGCGCGGAGGACCTGGGCGCGCCAAATCACAGGACGGGGGATGATCGAAAAGGCCGGCAAAGCGTCAAATCATTGGCCGCTCCTTGATTTTCTGCGCGCGATGGCGGCGCTCCTTGTGCTGTTCGCGCATAGCCGCGCTTCGTATTTTCTCTATATTGAGGTGGCCGACCAAGAGGGGGTTTTCCTGAAGCTGTTTTATTTCATCACAGATTTGGGACACCAGGCCGTTGTCCTATTTTTTGTGCTGAGCGGTTTCCTGATAGGGGGAAGTCTCGCCGATTCCATGCAGCGGGGCAGTTTTGATCTCGTGCGTTACCTCATTGCGAGGTTTGTCCGCATCTTTATCGTCTACCTCCCGGCGCTAGTGATCACCGAGGGAATATTTTTGTTTGGTCGACTCCTGCTTAGCAATCCCGGAGACGGACCGCTTTTTGAACACCAACAATTGAATTTCGGCGGTGTTTCGCAGGCGGTCTGCTTTCTTTCCGGATTGCAGGGCTTCAGTTGCCCTGCTTGGGAGCAAAATATTGCCCTGTGGTCGCTCGGCTACGAATGGGCGCTGTATCTGTTTGCCCCCGCGATCATCCAACTGATCGTGTGGAAGGCTTCTCCCGGTCTTCGCATGTTGGCTGTTGCGCTTGTCTGTGCGATCGTGGTGACGGTCTGCCACTATCCTACCGAGGCGGTATTTTGGTTCAGTGCTTGGTTCCTCGGCACCGGTTCGTACCACATTCTGCATGCCCGGTCCGTCCCGCTCCCGGCGGGACTTTTGGGCGCTGGCTTGATTATCGCCGGGATGGCCGTACGGCACCTCAAGGCCGGAAGCGAGCTGGAGACCGACACGATGATTGCGGTCGGCGCCGCCATCGCGATCGCTTGCCGCCCGTTGGCCACGTTTCACTTTGTGCCGCGTTTTTTCGGTTGGGCGGCTGGGTTCTCCTACACGCTCTACGCCATCCACTTGCCGCTTGTGTTTCTCACTGCCGCCATCTTTCACAGCATCGGATTTCCACGGGATAACGTTCCGCCGAATCCGGCGCCCTTTATGGAGTTTGGGGTCACAATCGCCATTTGTCTTTTGTCCGCCTTCCTGGTCTCGCTCGTTACCGAGCGAAAAACCGGGCAAATCCGTGCCGTTATGTTGAGAATGTGTCCACCCCGCACGAATATAAAGGCGAGCGATGGGGGCTAAGCACTTTAACAGAGAAAGAATTCCTGCAATGGATTGGCTGCCGAAGGCGCAGGAGCAGTCGCGGCCATTCCTTCGGGCGGGATGGTTGCGCGGCCGTTTGGCCTGTACAAGGGTCTACCGTCGGCGCTCCGCTTGGCTCGCTCGTTTGCCCGCGCCTCTCGGGCAGAGATGCCATTTCATATAAGATGCCATGAAGATCCATTCCAATAGCACATTGCTCATGATCGGCGATTCAATTACAGACTGCGGCCGCGCTCGGCCGATCGCCGAAGCCGTCAGCTGGGACCTCGGCAATGGCTACGTCGCCCTCATCCACGCCCTGCTCGGCGCGACCTGCCCCGGGCAGAACATCCGGATCCGCAACACGGGCATCTCCGGGAATACCGTGCGTGATCTCGCCGCCCGCTGGCAATCCGATGTGCTGGACTTGAAGCCCGATTGGCTCTCTATCATGATCGGCATCAACGATGTTTGGCGTCAGTTCGATGCTCCCCTGCAGATCGAGTGGCACGTCCCTCTTGACGAGTATGCCTCCATTTTGGAGCATTTGGTCCGCACGACGAGGCCGCACCTTAAGGGATTGGTGCTCATGACACCCTACTTCATCGAACTAAACCAGGCGGACCCCATGCGGGCGATGATGGACAGGTATAGCGAGGTGGTGCGCCAGTTGGCCGGGCAATACCAAGCCATCTTGGTGGATACTCAGGCGGCGTTCGAGTGTATCTTGACAGCGGTTCATCCGATGGCGCTGGCTTCCGACCGGGTGCATCCGAACTTGGCAGGTCACATGGTTCTAGCACGGGCTTTTTTGCAGGCGCTGGAGCACGCCTGGTGAATGCTGGATGTAAGCGGCACCATTTGCCACGAAAACGTCAAGTTGCGAAGCGATCGGAATCCGCCCGGCCACGCTATTCCACCTGTGTATTGGCTTGTCATACCGGAATGGATTTCGCCCATAACAAGTCTAGCCCCCATTTACAGCCCGCATCGGATTTCTCCATGTTGCTTTCCGACAATGCCGCATCTTCCGCAGCGCCCAGCGCCAGTCTTGCACGACAGGGCTTTGGTCCGTTCGAATCGGACAATGGGGATAGGGCTCAAGCTTGGACAAGGAGCGCCCTCCAGCTTGCGGTCTTAAGCCTCGTCATCTTTTACGGGCTCGCGCTGGCCGCTTGGCTCTCTAGCGGAACGGTCGTGCCGTGGGATTCGAAAAACCATTTTTACGCGATGTTCCGTTTCCTTGGCGATGCCTTGCATAACGGCGAGATTCCGCTCTGGAACCCCTATCATTTCGGCGGCCATCCGGCGATCGCCGATCCGCAATCCTTGATCTTCACGCCGAGCATGGTGCTTTTTGCGCTGGTCACGCCTAATGCCTCGATGCAGCTTTTCGATGCGGTCGTCCTCGCCCATCTTTTCGCGGGAGGGGTTTGCATTCTGGGTCTCTTGCGGCGCTGGCGCTGGCATCCCGCCAGCGCGGTCCTCGCGGCGCTCATTTTCATGCTCGGCGGCGCCGCGTCCTCGAGGCTTCAGCACACCGGCATAATCATTTCCTATTCATTCTTTCCGGCGGCCTTGTGGTGCCTCGATATCGCGCTCGCGCGCCGCTCCTATCGTTTCGCTCTCGCGTTCGGTCTCGCCGCATCCTTGATGGCGCTCGGCCGCGATCAGGTCGCCTTTCTGTTATGCATGGTTTGTGCGGGTTATCTTGTCTTTGCCGCGGCCCAATCGGGAAACGCGCTTGTCTATCTGCGCGCCCGGTCCGGCGTCCTAGCGTTGAGCGCTGCCCTGATCCTCGCCATATTGGTCGTACCGGCGCTGTTGACCATGCAATTTCTTGCCGACTCGAACCGGCCGGGCTTTCCTTTCGGGGTCGCGGCGGTAGCTTCGCTCGCGCCGGTCAATCTGATCACGCTATTCGCGCCGAATTTCTTTGGTTCCCTCGATCATCTCTATGATTATTGGGGGCCTGACTATGATACGATGCCGCGCGCCGACTGGACCGACCGCGCCGTCGATTATGTTTTTATCGGGGCTTTACCGTTTCTGCTCATCGCCTGCCATGGATTTGGAGCCGGCCGGTTGTTCGCGCGGCGCGGACGGTTCTTTCTCGTTCTGCTTTTGCTGGCGCTCACTTACGCGCTGGGGCGCTATACTCCGTTCTTCGCGCTCGCATTTGACCGGATACCCGGCGTGTCCCTCTACCGGAGGCCCGCGGACGCGACATTTCTAGTCAATATCGCGCTTGCCTTTAGCGCCGGCTTTTTGCTGCACTGCTATATCGAGGAGGGCCCGCCGAAGCCTTTCCGTACGCTGCCGAAATGGCTAGCCTTCGCGCTCGCCGGGGCGACCATGCTGGCGCTCGCCATGCTGACCGCCACCGGCCTCGTCTTTTCCTTGCGGGAAGGCCATTTGACAAATTCCCTCGCCTCGCTCGCGGTTGCCGCAATGCTGGCGGCCGCGGGCGCCACCATCTTGTCCGGGCTTCAAGCACGCCCGAGGCGGGCGCTCGCGGCGAGTTTGTTCGTGCTTTTAAGCGGCGCCGAACTCCTTTGGCGCGATGCCGCCTCCCCGCTCAACGCGGAGCCGCTCGGAAGCTACAGCCTCTATGCCGGAATGAAACCCGCCGAAGCCGCGGGCATCGAGGTTCTGCGCCACGAAATAGCCGCCACGGTGCGCGACGGCGGCCATCCGCGCGTCGAGATACTGGGGCTGAAAGGGCCGTGGCAGAATGCCTCGATGGTCCTCAAATTCGAAAATACGCTCGGCTATAATCCGTTGCGCATCGACGATTACGACCGCGCGGTCGGCCCCGGGCAGGATGCCGAGGATTTCGCCTTGCGCCGCTATCCGGGCACTTTTCGCGGCTACAATAGCCATCTTGCAGCGTTGCTCGGGCTCGAATATTTGGTCCTCGACCGACCTTTGACGGAACTGCCACGCGACATCCCGCGCCCGAATGCTCAGGCGATCTATACAAGCGACGCCATGTATATCTACAAGCTCGGCGAAACCGCGCCGAGAGCCTACTTCGCGTCGGCGGTCGAGCCCATCGACAACGAGGAAGTTCTCGACGAACACGTCTTTCCCGGCTTCGATCCGGCGAACGAGGTGTTGATCGACCAGGCAAGCATGGCCGATCTTCACGGCGGCCCCTATGCCCAAGGCACGGGCCATGAGCGCGTGCAAACCGCCACCCTGAGCACGGGGCAACGGGTGGGCCCATCCGTAAGCCACGCCTCGCGCGAAGCGCCAGGCCTAGCGCATGTCGCAATCCTCAACTACGCCGACAACTCGGTCGAGATCGACGTCGACGCGCCAAAAGCGGGCATTGTCGTGCTGCACGATCTTTTCTATCCAGGCTGGGAGGCCCGCGTCGACGGACATAAGAAACCGGTGCTTCACGCCAATATTCTGTTTCGCGGCGTCGAGGTTCCGGCCGGCCGCCATCGGGTCGCGTTTTCTTTTCACCCGCTGTCATTGACCAATCTCGCGGCGGCGGCATCAAGCGTTTTCCATCGAGGGGAGGACTAAGTCTTGCGGCGGAATCCGCTTGCAAGACCGGCTTCCGGCCGGACTCTACAAGGTTTTGTCGCCCGCGCGACTTTGCTTGCGCGATTGGCGGCGTCTGGCCTGTGCCTGGTGGCTTGGCCTGTCGCGGCGCAATCGCCGAAAGCGGGAAATCCCGCCGCTCCTTCCCTGCGCTTGCCGCTCATCCCTGAGACCGCTCCCGCCGGGATGGCGCACGGCATGGTCCGGCTATCGGCGCTTTTTGCCGCCACCGACACGCAGCCGGTGCGGGAAGGCCTGCAATGGCGCGTATTCGAGGACGCCCCGGGAACGGACGGAAACCACAAACTCGTCGCGCAATCCACCGATGCGACGCCAAACCTGCCCCTTCCCAACGGCAATTTCGTCGTTCATGCCGCCTTGGGGCTCGCGGGCGCGACAAAGCGGATCGCCATCAACGGCACGTCGTTAAACGAAACGCTCGTCCTCAATGCCGGCGGGTTGCGGATCGCGGGCCGGCTCGGCGACACGCCCATCAATCCGGCGAAATTATCGATTTCGATCTATGTTCCCGAGCGCGGCAATCCGGAAGCAAAGCTCGTCGTCGCGAACGCCAAGTCCGGCGACACCATCGGCTTTCCGGAAGGCAATTATCATATTGTGTCGACGCTGCTCGACGCGGCAGCCAACGGTTCGGCGAGCCCAACGAATTCAGTGATCAGCGCCGATTTGCGGGTGCAGGCCGGGAAGCTGACCGACGCAACGCTGCGTCACCGCGCCGCCACCATGACCCTGAAACTCGTGAACAGCCCCGGCGGCGAAGCCCTCGCGAATACGGCTTTCACGATTCTTACGCCGGGCGGCGACGTCATCCGCGAGATGATCGGCGCGTTTCCTGCTGCCACGCTTGCCGAAGGCGAATATGTCGCAATCGCGAGACACGCCAGCAAAACCTACCAGACGACGTTCAAAGTCGTGTCCGGCGTCGACAAGGATGTCGAATTTCTCGCCAACGAAACCCCGCCGCCCGAGACGCCGTGACCAACGACATTCTTGAACAAGGACATTCTTGAAATGGAAGCCCGATGGAATTAGGAGGCGCAACCGCACGCTCCATGCAGGAGGTTACGCGAATGGCCGCGTATCAAAAACCTTCGCGTTTGAGACTGGATGCGAACAGAATTCTTCACCCGGCTTTCACCGCGAGCAGCGGCTGGTTAAGCTCCGTACGCCAAGCGGCTGGATCGGCGTTCGCCTCCGGACCCGCGAGGTAACATTGCCAAAAGTCCGAGCCCGATGTGTGCCCGTTAGCCACAATGAGCTGGGGCGCGGTCTGTATTACCCGCGGTGGATCAAGCTTAAACTTGCTCATTGGGATTGTTGCTCCCGGTTGATCTCGTCTTCCCCAAGCCGCGAAGACGAGATCAAATGGCGCTACGCAGGAGCAGTCACGCGACGCGGTTTGGCCTGCCGCGACGCCGGTCAGCCCTTGGGTCCGACCATCGCGAACATCGCGCCCTGCGGGGGTCGAGGCCATGGGCGATCCAGCTGCCGCCGGGAACCTCCATTGGGCCGTGGATGACTTGGCCGCCGGCGTCCTTCACCCGTGCCATCGCGGTTTCGAGCGCATCGACATTGAAATAATAGAGCCAGAAAGGCGCCGGCGTTTGCGGCATCTTGGTCATCATGCCACCGCAGGGCGCACCGCCCGTCGCGAAGATCTGATAAACCCCCATCGCGCCCATATCCATGGCTTCGGCCTTGGTCCAGCCAAACAGACCGGAATAGAAGGCGAAGGCGCTTGCCCGTCGCCCGCGTGCAATTCATGCCAGCCGATATGTCCTGGCGTCCCTGGTGCCGCCGGCGCGGGCTCCTGATCGCTGTTCCCTTTAAAGAGGCAGAAAGTTGCGCCATGCGGATCGGCGGCGACGGCGAAGCGGCCGACGCGTGGAATATCCTCGGGCGCGCGGTGGACCGCGCCGCCGGCCGCCTTGACGCGCTCCGCATAGACGTCGACATCGTCGACACCGATATAGCCCGTCCAGCACGGACGGGCGCCTTGCGCGCGCGCCGCTTCCGGGATCGGCATCAGCCCGCCGACCATCGCCGGCCCAACGGAGAGAATTGCGTAGGAGCGATCGGCCAGCCCGGAATCCTTCGCGTCCCAGCCGATCACGCCCCGATAGAAAGTCTCAGCGGCTTTACAGTCGCTGGTCATCAGATCGTACCAAACAAATGTTCCTTGATGATTTGTCATCGTGTCTCTCTCGTATTGCTCATGATAGGCGCGGAGGGTGTCGCTCCGCGGATTTGCCTTGGCGCCTGGTGGTCAAAATCAGACGCTTGGCGCCTGACAGGCGCGGGTACTTGCCCGCGCACCTGTGGTTGGTCCAGACCCTCGTTGTCGGGAATTCATCCAGCGACCCGTCCCGGATGAACCTCGCAGGTGGCCCGAATGGCCATGCTGGAGGCCGTCGTCAAGCATCGTAGTCCAACTTCGGATACCAATCGCCACCCCGCCCTTCCGGGGTAGAGTCCAGCACCATCCACAGCGGGGCTGGATCGGGTGCGCCTCGGGGCTCCTGGCCGGGGTCGGCGGTCGAGCCTGTCATCTCACCGGACCAGAAATGGCGGATGGTCCCATCGCGGCGGGTGAAGACGTTAAAGGCTGGGACCTCTGAGCCGTCGGGAAGTACGCCAAAATAGTCTTGGGAATAGGCGCCGTTGAGATCGCTGTAGAGGCGAAGATGCTTCCAGCCACGTTCGCGCTTCCATGCGATCAGGCGATCGATGGGGGAGCGGGCGACGACGACGAGCGAGATGCGCTGACCGACGTCGGCGGCATTGCCCTCCCAGGCCGCCCAGCAGGTTGGTGCACATGGGGCACGGGCGCTCGCGCTGGGGCCCGAACATGTAGCTGTAGACGGCGAGCGTCTGTTTGTCGTCGAACAATTTGGCGAAATCGGTGGCGCCGGCCTCGCCTTGGAAGCGGTAGTCGCCGATCACCGCGCCGCCGGGCGGCAGGGCGCGGCGCTGGACGGCGACGCGCTCGATGTGGCGCCGTAGTTCGATCTCCTCGGCCAGAAGTGCGGTGCGGGCCGCGCGGTACCCGGCCGTTTCGTTGGGAAACCGGACGGGGTTGTCGCGCGCCAGTTCTGCGGCAGGAGTCAAGGTTTTAATTCGGGAGTCCATCGTAGTACGATCCTCCGGTTTTGGTTAAAATTAGACGAAGTTTTTTCCCAGAAGCCATCCAGCTCGGTCTGCGTGCCGCAGCTCACAGACTTGGATATGGCCTCGGTGAACTTCTTGTAGTGCGGTCCACCGTTCAACGCCTTGAAGCGCTTTCCCTCGAGCTCGAAGATGACGGCCAACGCCGTTCCCTGCGGGAGACGCCCCACCTCGCCATACCGCGACACGCTCACAATGCGCGAATTCTTGAATATCGAAATGTAGTGGCGCACCGCCTCCTCGGCATTTCTGTCGAACCACAGGCACGGCGTAATCTTCTGCGTTCGAGTCATGGGCGTCTCCTCCTTCGGTTTTGGTTGATTGACAAGCAACTCAAGATAGCACTGCAGATGTTGCTCTCGGTGTCATGCCAATGCGTTCCGCGCGCTCACGCCTCCACAATCATTTCGAAACCGCCATAGATGAGGCGTTTGCCATCAAAAGGCATAGGGTTCTCGTCTGGCTGCAGGCGCGGGTGCGCCATAACCTTCTTCATGCCCTCATCACGCACCTTGCGTGAAGGCCAGAGAATCCACGAGAAGATGACCGCTTCGTCGTCCTTGCGCTTGACCGCCAGCGGAAAGGACGTAAGTTTGCCGTCGGGCACATCGTCGCCCCAGCACTCGACCACTTTCAATGCGCCGTGTTCCTTGAAAACGACGGCAGCCGCTTCGGCATGTTTCTTGTAGATTTCGCGATTGGCAGTAGGTACGGCTGCCACAAATCCATCGACGTAGGTCATGGTGTCTCCTCTTTCGGCTTGGGGTGATTGAACAGCATTTCCAGATATCGCCTGAGGTGCCCAAGGCATTCTGTAGCGATCTCAGGTCCGTTTTTCGCCTTGGCCAGGATGAAGGAACCCTGGATCACGGCCTGGGTGTAAAGCCCGAGGCCCTCGGCGCTCCACGTCGCATTTGGTGCAAAGAGCAATTTGGCCGCGGCGATATCCTTGGCGACCTCGGCGGCATGAGCACTGATATGCGTGTCGCAGGCTGCACGAATGGCGGGATGGGACTCGAAGGTCTCCTGAACCATCGTGCCAAGGAGGCAGGTGAATTCGGGCAGGCTGCCCTGGAGAATTCCCGTCCGGAAATCGACGTAACCCAGAAGGCGGTCCAAGGGATCCTGCAAAGCGCGATAGGGTGCCTGCGCAAACAGGCGGTCCGCCATTGCCGCAAAATGCCCGGCGGCGAGGGCAAGCTCTTCCTTGCTCTTGAAGTGATGGAAGAAGCTGCCCTTGGTCAGCCCGGCGGTCAGGCAGACGTCATCGATGGTCATTGCCGAGTAGCCTTTGGCGCGGATCACCTGCATGGCGGCGTCCAAGATTCTCGTTTTCGACTCGTATCTTGCATCGGAATTCGCTATGGTTCTTTGTCAGCTTTAGGAATTCACGCTCCTCAATCGGCGGAACCTTGGCCATGCGCCTCCCCTGACAACCGCATGAATATCACCTGCTGAACGAGTAGCTCAATTCAACTCCCTTATGTCAACAAAATTACCGGCGATCGCCGCCGCCATCGCGGGCGAGACGAGATGGGTGCGGCCCCGAAAACCTTGGCGGCCCTCAAAGTTGCGGTTCGGGGCGACTCGCCTGCCGCATAGGACCAACCCTCGCCGCATCAGATCGCCCCTTCACAAATACCGTCTAATCGGTATGATACCAACTAGACGGTATGATACCGACCAAAATCCCAATGCAGAGGTGCTCGGCTTTGAAACGGTGGCTTCGGATGTCACTGAGTTTGCCCACAGTGTCGGCCTCTGCTGGCTACAGCTCGCATTTGAACACATGCAGGATGCAAAGGCCGCTATGGCTTCGGGCCACAATCGCTCAGTATATTCCCGATCGTACTACGCAGCCTACAACGCTTCAAAATCGGTGCGATGCATAGTGAATGGATCTGTGAGCCTTACGGCAGACGATCACAAGAAAGCACAAGATCTTCCTGATGACTTTCCGGAAGTGGAGAAATGGGCCGCCGACATCACTAGCTTACGCGAACATCGACTCAGGGCAGATTATGACAACTGGGGGGCTAGCGGATCGGAGCATTCGTTACCAGCAAAGGATGTTATTGATCTAGCTGAACAATTTCTATCGGAAGCGAAGCAATACCTCGAAGCGAAATTCGGGATAAAATTATGAGCCAAGTTGTATCTCAGGCGGATGAGAAAACGGCCGAGTCTGAGGCTCGCGCGATATTTGAGCGTCAAATCGGCGCGCATGAAGTTCCCACTCACGTTACGTTTGCCGGAAATGAATCATTTTTGAAATTCATTGTGGGTATGGAAGCGCCGATTTATCGGCACGCTCTTCGCGAAACTCAGCTGGCGCTGTCGCCGGATAATCCATTTCGCGGAGCGTTGGGACTGTCCTTCAAGAAAGCCAAATAAAGCGTGAGCTTATAGCAATTACAAAGGCCACTGGTAACTGCGCGTTCGTATTTCTGGACGATTTTTCTCCTCGACTGGGATGAGTAACCTAAAATTCTTCACCTAGTGCATGGTGCTCTAAAGGGCGCCAATGGTTGGCTGAAGGTAGCTGGCCTTCGTTCGCTGTTGAATAATTATTCATCTGGGACGCACCAAGGACTGCAAGTCCCTGGAGATGCTCAGCCCATTTCGCTCGATCCCACCTTAGAGAGTCCAGAGGCCGCCGAGACGCATCTTAAAAAAATTCTTGAAAGCTTCTTGGCGGCAGTAGGATATTCCAAATCAACTGGGATCGTCCCCATAAAAGTGTTTCGCCGCCACGCATGGGCGAGCGCTGGGGTTCCACGTGATTTTCTTCAGATGTTCGCACGAGCGATTGAACACGCTCGCCAAAATAAACACTCTATCGTGACTCTTTCGGATGTGAACAGCGTCATTGGTGAATTCGGCCAAGGAAAAATGAACGAACTCGGTCAGGACGCGCGCAACACCGAAGGCGAGCTTCGCAACTTGCTTTCAGCTCTTGAGAAATATTGCCTTGACGAAAAACAAACAAACGCGTTCCTCTTGAAAAGCGAACATTCGACCGAGCGACGGCTTATCCATATCCTTAGTGGTCTCGAAAAATACCCCTTCCGC
>QHBR01000258.1 GCA_003244015.1 Hyphomicrobiales bacterium
TATTTTTCGAGATGCCCATATGATAACTCCACAAAAAAAACCCCGCCGTCTGGCGAGGCTCGTTAGCCAAGGAAGGTGAGTGGCGCGCCGCGCCTTTTACGAGGTTGGGGGGTTCAGAAGGATGTAGTTGAGCTGGATGCGGACCGCGCCCGCCGTGAAATTCCCGCCGACCGCCGTGAGAGTGACGGTGACGCTCGAAAACTGGCCGATGCCGCCTGTAAGAATCCCTGCGTTCGTCGTGTTTACCGCTACCGCGACATTCCCAAATTCATTCGCGGTGCCGCCGGTGCGGCCAACGTTGAACGACGCCGCGCCGGTGATCGCCGTGGTGACGCGGCACGACACGCCGAGGATGATGCACGGATTCGGAAACGTGATCGTCGAAACCTTTGTCGCCCCGGAAAGCGCTGTAAGAAGTTCCTCTTGGCACCCGAACTGAATACTGCCCCCATGGGGCACGCTCGACGCATCGATCGCCGTCGCAGCCCGCGCGGGAGACGTGCCATTCGGAGTGAAACCGCCGTTGGTCACGCCGTCCTGAACGAACAGCCCATGGGTATCTGTGGTAATAAAGACCTCGCCGACCGCGCCCTTATTGGCAAGGACATTTGCGAGAGTATCGCGCCGAAGTTGAACCTGAACACTCATTTATCAATCCTCTGAAATTCACCGGTTATCCATTCCGCCATGGCCGCTAATAAGTCAGAATGACACTTGCTGGGGTCACGCCAGTTAAAATCCAGGCGCAGAAAGATGCGTGTGCGACGATGATGCCGCATAGAATGCCGGCCCCGGCAGGCCCATGCGATTCCGCGAGTTCCCCTGTCGTCATCCGCATCTCCTACGGAATCCTCGATCCGAGATCGACGAATGCAAGGGTGAATCCATCGGTGATGGTTCCCCATTGGTCCATCTCTGAAACCATGGCGGTCACGAGGCCGAAATCGAGGCTCGCCCCCGCGATCAATGCTTTCGTTACTGGTCCTGATAGCTGCCCCGCGCCGCTGGGCGTGTAAGTATAGACTGTGCATTCCGACAAATCCTCGACCGCTTGGCCGAAGATGTTGAAGCTCTGAAATTTCAAAGACAAGGGTACGCCAATTAAGGCGGGCGGCAACGGATATTTGAATATGGCGGTATCGATGCGCGCGAAAGGCGCGCCGCTCGAATGTGCCGCGGGCGATGTGCCGTAGAGCGCGCGAAAGAGATAGGTCAGATTATACGCGTTCGTCCCGGCGAGCGTCGCCGTTGCGTAGGCAAGGAGCTCGTTGTCTACGAGACACAATGTCACGCCGTTTGCAGCGTCGGAAGCGGTGCCGCTGGCGAGCGCCCCGCCGCTCTCGGTAAGAGAGACAGAAAGCGTGTTCGTGACATCCGGATTGCCGCCAGAAGGAAAGGGCAGCGCGGCGGTCAAAAAACCCTGGCGCGCGGGCGCCAAAACCGTGCCTATATTCCCATAAGTGTTGCCGTCAGTCGACAACCAGACGAACGCGCCGCCCCAATTCGGATCGGCGATGCCAGACGCCCCTTCCGGCGTGGAAGTTCCGCTGGTTGCAAGCGCGGCGCCGGTTACCGACGCGAACGCCGGGAGGAATGTTGGACCAGTTCCCCCGAACGAGACCGCCCCGCCCCATATGTAAATACCATTTCCCAACGTGCCTGCGTAGCTTATCGTTCCGATTGGATTTTCGAGCTGGATAGTAAGGGTAGCGGCGGCAGTCGCCACCATGGCTCCGGTGATCACGCATTGGAACCAGTTGCCGCCGGCCGGCGTGATCGTCGCGGTAATCCCGGCGTCCGGCGTGCCCGTGGTTCCGGCGGTCAGATCGAAGTCGCATCCGATGTTCGCGGCGCCATTGAAAAAAGCGAGGCGAAGAGCGCTGCGCGCGACCGCCTGGGCATAGACCGAGAAGAGCACGGTGGTTAGAGACGCTATAACCGGCGTCACGTTCCCCTGCTTCGTTTTATGCTGCCCGGTCGAGCTGTCCTCGGCAAGCAGGTAAACGGGAGCGATGCCCCCGGACACGGCCGCTATGACCTGCGCCACGCCTCCCGTAAGAGCCTCTGACGGCTCGAAAATGACCGGCGCGTTGACGCGCGCGGGCACAACGGCCTGATTCGGCGGCGTGCCCATGTTGCCCTGAACCGGATATTGAACGGCCGTCGCCGTCCCGCCTGGAAATTCTTCTGCCGTGACGCTGAGAAGCCCGGCGTCGTCCTCTTCGATTGCGGTCACCCTGATCGCGATGTTGGTCAGGCCGAGCGCCGTATCCGTGACGGTCACAAGATCCATTGGCTCAAGCAGGCAATACTCGAACGAAAGCTTGAAAGTGTAGGTGTTGCGAATATAGAGGCCGCGCTGGAGGATCAATTGCGCGGAAACCTGCCCAACAAACGGGTCGCAAATCTCGTTCGCGGTGATGTCCGACGCACGCCGGAGCCCGTAAAGCTCGATCGCGTTTTGGTCGAAGGCATCAATCGGCGCCGTGTTATAGGACGTGCCAACTATGCTGAATCTTTGCGAGATTTGCAACCTCTGCCAATTGTACGTGGCGTAAGGATCGGAGCGGATGACTTCGATTGGGCCTTTGCCGTCCTCGTGAATAAAGTCGTCATCGGCCAGATTATAGAGAGGCGTGACGTTCGGATTGAATGTGTAGGTTCCCGAAGGATAGAGATTGCCGGTGACCGGAGTGTCGCCATAGGGGATGAATTTCAGCTTGCCGCCTGACCATACCGCGGCAGAGTTGGTGAGTTTCAGCCAGCGGGCCAAGATGCTGTTTGCCGCTTCCTGGTTGGCCAGCACCGGGCTCATTGCGAGGTGTGACGCCTTGCAATACGCTTGATAGGACGATCCTACGGTTTTGGCCGTGTGCGTGCCGGATTGAGAGCCGGACGTATTGATTGGCGTGCCGCCGGGCGTCGCCGCCACCTCGAAGGTGTTTGTCACAGCGGCGACGACATAGTAGATCGTTCCAGGGGTCAGGCCGGTTGGGAGTAAACCGGTCGTCGAGAAAATGACCCCTTGACCGTTTGACAGGCCATGAGCGGTCCAGGTGACGACAGCCGGGGCCGCAATCGTGATTGTGACGGCCGAGGATCTGAGCGAGTCGAGTAGCGTTGCCGCATCGATGCTGGCCGCCGGGAACAGCACGCCGTATTGGGCATTGGTGAGGAAATCCTGAATGATCAAGGCCGGATCGGCGTCGTTTGCGTTGATCCCTGCGGAAGCAAAAAGCGGGCCTTTCACTCCAGCGAAAATTGCGGGAGAGTCGGGCTCGACCCGAGCGCGAAATGCGCGGCGGCAAAGTAAAAAACCCCGTTGTAGCCCAGATACTGTTGACCAAATTGGAACAAAAATCCCCACGGGGTTTGCGGCGTGTTCCCATAGGCCGCGAAATCTATTCCGACTTGATCGAAATAATTGACGCTGTTGTTGAGCCATATGATTCCGGGGACGACTATCGGCCCCTCGCATACCGCCATGATGAACCCGGAAAAATAATTGTAGCCTTGCGGCTGGTTGCCGCCGCCGCCTTTGCCGCCCTGCTGTTGTCGTTGCTGGACGGCGGAGAAACCGCCGGTCCAAATCACGTTCGGAGCGGTTCTATTGGCGCCCCAAAGGAGCGTGATCGGGACGGCATTGCTGGACGTCTGAATCTGCAAGCCGGTATAGAGCGGGACAATGCCTGGGCTGCCGCGGCCGGACCCGGATCGAAGAAATCCCATCAGCTCAAGCCCGCGCCCAATAGGAGAAGAATTTCGGCCTGCGGGCCGTAGCGCTCAGCGCTGGGTTTGCCGCAACATTCTCCTCAAGAACAACCCGCGCGGGCTGATAGGCATGCACGATGGAGAGCGGGTGAGCTACTGTCACGATGCCGCCGTGCGCGTAGCAGCGCCCATAGCGAAAGACCATCACGTCGCCAGGAAGGGGATCGGTCACTTCCTTGGCGCGGTCGAAAACGAAGGCAAGGTTAGCGTTCCTCGCTCCGGTGCAGATACCAGTCGTCCGCATAAGGGCGCGGATCGAACGGCGGCACGAGCCCGCACTCGACGAAGACGCGTCAAAAGCATCCCGCAATCGGCCCCAACGCCCTTGATGTCCGCCTGCGCGTGGTATGGCGTCCGAACCCAGGACCGCGCCGCGCGGACCATCGCGGCGCGCTCGTCAGCCTCAAGGCTCATTCTTCTGGCACCGGATCGCGACGGCCGAATTGAAGAAGCGAAAACACTATGATTGGCGCATAGAGATACGCGATCCCTTGAAGCGTCTTGTAATTCAGCCATGCCGCGAAAATCGCCGCGACTTCCAATGCAAGAACAGCACCGATGCACATAAGCGACCTTTCAACTCCCAGAGGGGCGATTTTATTATTCATATATTGCCATATTCATGAAGTACTATACGTATAAAACTCTTTTCATAGTTTGCGCTATGAATAGCACAGTATACAACTTTCAAAATGGCGCATCTTAACATGGCAAAACACAAACAAGCACGAGCTATTACGGTAGCCGCGCGGGAAGCGAGCAGGCAATTGGCGACCTTCGGCGCCGTCGAGGCCATGGCGAAGAAGGCCATGGCCCGAGTCGGAAAAGCGGGCACAATCCGCAGACTTCGCCGAATTCTTGCTTTCCGGCGAAGGATCGCGGGCGGTCATCAGGATCGGGGGCACCGTTTGCCGCATCGAGGGCATTGTTAAACTTGAACGTGCATGTGTTCTGACTATGGTCGCAGCCGAAATAGGCGGTGAAGGCGTCACCGGATGCGGGCGCCGTGTAAAGCGGATATGCGAGGATCAAGCATTTGATACCGCCAAGCGTCGCCATGTTCTTGACATTGGCGCTGACCCCGGCGTTTGCGCCTGATGAAAACAAAATCGTGCCCTGATTGAAATTCGTGCTCACCGCCGGACCGGTCGGCCAGGGGATCGTCGTGAACGCGCTAGACCCGGCCGGAACTGTTGGGCCGACAACCCCCGCAGTCCCGAACGCGCTTTTGACGAGCGTGCAGCCGGAGTCGTAGAGCACGTGCTGGCAGGCCGGCGAATAGACGTTCCGCGGCATTTGCAGATCGAGCAGCACCAAATCCGAATTGACGGTAATTTGTGCCGTCGTGCGGCCGATACTATCTTCCGTGCCGACGCGGCCCTTGAAGAGAATGACGCTGCCGACCGGGCTCGCCGCGTCTGCCGCCGACCAGGAATTCAAGAACGCGCGCTCGCGCATGATCTCGGCGCCGTCGAAGACGCCGCGGCCGAGGGCCTGCAAGAAAGGCACGCCGCCGACCGTATCGGTTGCTCTCGCAGAGATGGTGATTTGCTGCTGATCGACTTCGAGACCGACAGTGCATTTGAATTTCAGGCCATCCACGAGAATGGAATTGGCCGCATAGACGTAGCCGTTGAGCGTCACCGGCACGGCGGCGTTGGTGTAGGTCAGAATCAAACCGGTAACTGGCGTGAAGGTATAGCAATCGGCGATGTAGGAAATGGCGTCGTGGTTGGCCCGGATCGTGTTCAGGTAGGAGATGACGGCTGGGGTCGCGGCTCTCATAGGTTCACGATGCTCCAGAGTTGTCTGAGTAGGCGGCCTCGACGACGAACCAATCCTAGGCTAGAATGTCTGCTTGCGACGCGAACCACTCGAAAAGATCGATCTCCGCGTTTGACAGTAGAATGTATGAGCGAGTCAAAATACCAGGGGGCACTACCTCACCTGGTCTGAGTCTAAGTGTCCGTCCGGAGAGA
>QHBR01000368.1 GCA_003244015.1 Hyphomicrobiales bacterium
GCCCGGCCGGCCGCGCGACTCACCGAAACCTTCGGCACGGGCTTTTTGCCGCGAAGCTTTGGGCTTGCGGCGGCGCTTTTGCCATTATCCCGGCGCCTTTGCACTCCGGCGCCTTTGCACTATGGAACAAGATTTCATCCTGCTGCGCCTATTTGTCCGCCGGCGCGCTTTTGTACTTTTGTCCGATGTATGACGCCTTCGCCAAGAAGCCGCTGGCCGGGGACAATCCATGTGGCGCGGGCGCGGCGGCGCTCGAATGGACCTTGTCTTCTCCACCTCCGTTCTACCAAATCGAGACCCTGCCTATAAGCAAAAGTCCGGAGCATTAAGGCCATGCGCTCGCGCGTGTCATGATAAGCTCTCAAAATCAAAATCCGTCGCGCCCACCCGCGTTGAAACGATCCTAATGAGTTTCGTCAGCAAAAGCAGTAGCGTCCTTACCAAGAGTCTCCCGGTTTCGATCGCGAGCCTTTCCGGTTATTTCGCGCTCCTAAAACCGCGCGTCATGTCGCTGGTGATCTTCACCGCGCTCACGGGGGTTTTGATCGCGCCTTCGCATATCAACCCGGTGATTGGATTTGCCTCGCTGCTCGCCATCGCGGCCGGGGCGGGCGCGTCGGGCGCCCTCAACATGTGGTATGATGCCGATATCGACGCGCTGATGCGGCGGACGCAAAACCGTCCGATTCCGGCAGGTAGGATGCGCAAGGAGGACGCGCTGGGCTTTGGCATGGTCCTTGCCGTTCTTTCGGTCATGACCTTGGGCATTGTCGCCAATTGGCTCGCCGCCGCGCTTCTAAGCTTCACCATCTTTTTCTATGTCGTCGTCTACACGATGTGGCTCAAGCGCTTGACCCCGCAAAATATCGTGATCGGAGGCGCCGCCGGAGCCCTGCCGCCGATTGTCGGCTATGCTGCGGCCACAGGCGAAATAAGCCTCGCGAGCATCGCGCTCTTCGCCATTATCTTCGTTTGGACTCCGCCGCATTTCTGGGCGCTCGCTCTCGTGAGGGCCGACGAATATGGGCGCGCCGGGGTTCCAATGCTCCCCAACGTGAAGGGAGCCGACCGCACGCGCCGCGATATCCTCCTCTACACGCTCCTTCTCGCTCCGCTTGGCCTTGCGCCGTGGCTTATCGGCTTTGCCTCATTGGCTTATGGCGTTATCGCTCTCGCTCTTGGCGCGCTCATGCTGTTGTTTTCGGCGCGGGTCTATTGTCATCGGACCGGCGCCAAGGCTGATCGATGCGCGAAGCAGTTGTTTGGCTTTTCGATCCTCTATCTTTTCCTGCTTTTCGCCGCGATCGCCGGCGAGCGGCTTGTTGCGATTTTCGCTTTGACCATGCCATGGTGATGGCATAAACAGGAACAGCGAATTGCAATGTCTCGTAGTGCCTCCCGAGCAGCAAAACGCCAGACGCCAGCGCAACGTTGCGATCGGTTGCTTCGTCCCTTTGTTTTATGCCGTGACCATCGCCAAGCTAGGTCCGGGCGTGCTCAACCGGCCGTTGTGAGCGCCGCGAGCCCGGCGATTCTCGTCCTTTATTAAAACCAATTATATTGAACCAACAGCAGGATTCGTCCGGCCGGGGGAGGTTTACACGTGAAATACATTTCAACGCGCGGCGCGGCGCCACCGGTTTCGTTCACTCAGATGCTGCTTGCCGGGCTTGCGCCGGACGGCGGCCTTTACCTGCCGCAAGCCTATCCACAGCTCTCACAAGACGCGATCGCCGATTTCGCCGGAAGATCCTACGAGGAGGTCGCGCAAGCCATCCTGACGCCGTTCGTGGCGGGCGAGATCGAGGCGGGCGCCTTGCGCGGTATGATCGAGGCTGCTTACGCAAAATTCCGGCACAAGGCGGTCGCCCCTTTGACTCAGCTCGATTCCAATCTCTTTGTGCTCGAATTGTTTCACGGGCCGACGCTCGCCTTCAAGGATCTCGCGATGCAGCTCCTAGCCAAGCTCATCGACCATGTTCTGAAAGCGCGCGGCGAGCGGGCGACCATCATTGGCGCAACCTCGGGCGATACGGGGGCCGCCGCCATCGAGGCCTTTCGCGGTCTGGCCCAAGTCGGTGTCTTCATCCTTTATCCGCATGGGCGCGTATCCGACGTGCAGCGGCGCCAAATGACGACGGTCGATGCGGAGAATATTCACCCCATCGCGATGGAAGGCACTTTCGACGATGCGCAAGCTTGCGTTAAAAATATGTTCAATCACAGTGCGTTGCGCGACGAACTTAATCTTTGCGGGGTGAATTCGATCAATCTCGCGCGCATACTTTTTCAGATGGTTTATTATTTTACCAGCGCGGCCGTCCTTGGCGGGCCGTACCGGAAAATTTCCTTTGTCGTGCCGACCGGCAATTTCGGCGATATTTTGGCCGGCTGGATGGCCAAACGCTTGGGGCTTCCGGTCGACCGGCTGGTGATTGCGACAAATTCCAACGATATTCTCACCCGCGCGGTCGCAAGCGGCCACTACGTTGTGGAAACGGTTCACCCAACTCAATCGCCCTCGATGGACATTCAAGTGTCGTCCAATTTCGAACGTCTCCTTTTCGAAACGCATGGACGGGATGCCGGCGTGCTTTGCCGCTTAATGGCGGGGTTGCGGCAATCGCAGGGGTTCACGATCGAGCCCGGCCCGCTTCAAGCTATTCGCGCCGAGTTCGATGCGTTTTGTGTCGCCGAGCCCGAAACCACGCGGGAGATCGCCCGAAGTTGGCGAGAAACAGGCTTTCTCGCCGACCCGCACACCGCTGTCGGACTGAGCGCCACGCGACAGGCAAAGGCGCGCGCATCAACGAGCCCGCTCGTTGTTCTGGGCACCGCCCATCCCGCCAAATTTCCCGCCGCGATCGCGCACGCGACAGGCATGCTGCCGGATTTGCCTGGCCCTCTTGCCGGTCTTTTCGAACGAAAAGAGAGGTTTTCAATTTTGCCCAATGACCAGAGCGAAATCGAGCGTTTTATCCATGCCCGCGCTGCGCGCGCGTCGAACCGGGCCGCGTCATGAGCGTCGAGATCACGACTTTGCCGTCCGGCCTGAGGATTGTCACCGAGCGCATGGCGCATCTTGAGACCGCCTCGCTCGGCGTCTTTGTCGGCGCCGGGTCGCGCCACGAACGAACGAACGAGCACGGCTTGTCGCATCTTCTCGAACATATGGCGTTCAAGGGCACGCGGCGGCGCTCGGCCCGCGCCATAGCCGAGGAGATTGAGACCGTCGGCGGCGATCTCAACGCCGCGACGAGCACCGAGCATACCGCCTATTACGCCCATGTCTTGGCCGAGGACGTTCCGCTCGCGATCGATATCCTCGCCGATATTTTGACCGAAAGCACCTTCGACAGCTTGGAGCTCGAACGCGAAAAAGGCGTTATTCTGCAGGAAATCGGCGCGGTCGAAGACACGCCCGACGATCTCGTCTTCGAATTGCTGAACGCCGCCGCGTTTCCGGATCAGCCGATTGGGCGGCCGATCCTCGGAACCCGGGAGCAAGTTTCGGGGTTCGGCAGGGATGCTATCAGCGCCTATCTCGCGACTCACTATCGCGCGGAGGCGACGGTGATTGGCGCCGCCGGAGCAGTCGAACACGCTTCGCTTTGTGACGAGGCGGCGCGGCGCTTCGCAAACCTTCCGGCGCGGGGCATCGAAGACGGAACCGCGCGGGCGCTCTACCGGGGCGGCGAAAAGCGCTTGAGGCGGCGGCTCGAACAGGCCCATATTGCCATCGGTTTCGAAGGCACCGCTTACGCGCATGAGGATTTTTACGCAATGCAGATTTTCGCGAACGCGGCCGGCGGCGGGATGTCTTCGCGTCTGTTCCAGGAGGTGCGCGAGGCGCGCGGGCTCGCCTATTCCATCCATGCCTTTCATTGGGGATATTCCGATACCGGAGTGTTTGGCTTTTATGCCGCGACGAGCGCAAAGGATGTCGCCGAATTGATGCCCGTCGCCCTCGACTGCCTGGGCCAGGCGAGCTTGGACTTGAGCGGTACCGAAGTCCGGCGGGCTAAGGCGCAGATGAAAGTGTCGCTCCTCGCGGCGCTCGAATCCCCCGCCGCCCGCTGCGAACAGATTGCCCGGCAATTGATCGCGTTTGGCCGTATCCTCACCCGCGATGAAATAATTGCGGCAATTGATCGCCTGGATGTTGCCCAAATCCGCGCCGCCGGTGCGCGCGCGCTCCGGTCGGCGCCAACCGTCGCGGCGATTGGTCCGGTAGCCAAGGTTTTTACGCCCAAGCAGGTCGCGCTGCGGCTGGGCGGCATCTGAAGGAGCAGCTTCGTGGCTCTCTTCCGTCTCTCTCCTGCCAGCCATGCCGCACCTCTGGTGCGCGGCGAAGGCATCTATCTTCGGCCGCCGGAGATGCGCGACTTTGAGACCTGGGCCGATCTGCGGGCGCGAAGCCGCGCGTTTTTGACGCCGTGGGAGCCGGCCTGGCCGGCCGACGATCTAACGCGCGCCTCGTTCCGGCGCCGGCTGCGCCACAATCAGCAGGAGATCGCCAACGACGAAGCCTATCCTTTCTTGATCTTTCGCGACGACGATAATGTGCTTGTCGGCGGTCTCAGTCTGGGGCAGCTCAAACGCGGCGTCGTGCAGGCGGCGACGCTCGGATATTGGATCGGCGAGCCACATGCCCGGCAAGGCTTCATGTCGGTCGCGCTCCGTTCAGTGACCGGCTACGCATTCACGACGCTCCGGCTCCATCGGATCGAAGCCTCGTGCCTGCCACATAACGAAGCCTCGAAGAAACTATTGGAACGGAGCGGATTTACCAGGGAGGGCTACGCGCGGGCTTATCTACGGATCAATGCGGTCTGGCAAGATCATTTGCTCTACGGCCTGCTGGAAACCGATCCGGTGGCGCTTCGCGTAGCGCGGCACAACAAGGATTGACCGCTCGTTGCCTTGCTGCCAGCTTCGCTTCGCCTCGCGCCCGCGAGAAGGCCATCATCTGCATCAACGATGGCTTTGTCTAAAGAATGCCGTGCCTGCGTGGCCGGCCCGCCAAATCAAACCGAAATAAATAACGATCAAGCCAATATCGGCGCCGATCCAGAGCATCGAAAAGAACCCAGGCAGCGCCAGAGCAACGAAGATTTGCGCGATTGCGCCCAAAAGCCAAATCACCCCGCCCCAAGGCGTCGCCAGCCACAACCCGACCGCCGCAACAAGGTTGACAGTCGCGAAAAAAATCACTGCCGCGCCGCGCAGCGCGCTCACATTGTCGAACAGCGGTTGCGGCGGCAGCAGGATCGCACTCCATTGCGAAAGCCCCTGGATGACCCAAAGTCCCGCAAGCAGGCGCATGAATACAACCAGGAAAAGCCCCGCGCGATTGTCTTCGCCGGCGATGCGCGCCGGTTCGCCGAGTCTGATGGCTACCCCTGAATCGGAGAGCGCGGCTGCCTTGCTCAATCTGGGCAAAAGCTTCATGGGCAACAATCTTGCGCCGGAAAGTCGAGTTCGCCCTCAAGGAGCGGCGCAAAATAAGCCTCGATGCCGGCTGGCGCGACGCTTTCTATCCCGGCGGGATTCCAGAGCGGGCGATGGTCCTTGTCGATAATCGCCGCGCGCACGCCTTCATAAAAATCATGGCGTCTGGCAATGCGTGAGACGATCCGGAACTCGGTCCGCAATGCCTCTTCGATATCGAGCTTGGCGCCAATTTGCATCTGACGCAACGTGATTGCAAGGCTCGACGGCGATTTGGAGCGTATCGCTTGAATTGCGGAACGCGCGAAGTCCGAGCCGGCACGACTTGCGTCATCGAGATTGGCGAGAATGGAAGGAAGCGTCGGGGTGGAAAAACATCGCTCGATGGACTGGCTTTGCGGGTGGAGCGTCGAGACGGGCGGCGGCGCTTTTTCGGCGGCGATCGCGGCCGCGATGTCCTCGCCGCCGATCAGCCTTTGCGCTAAGCCCGCGTGCCGCGCCGAAGGTACATGGGCGGCGGCGATTCCGAAGGCGAGCGCATCGCCGCAAGTCATGCGCACGCCGGTGAGGGCGAGATAAACACCGGTATAGCCAGGCAGGCGCGGCAGAAAAAATGTCGCGCCGACATCGGGGAAAAAGCCGATGCCTGTTTCCGGCATGGCGAAGGTGAAATGTTCGCCCGCGATGACATGCGAGCCGTGCACGGAGATCCCGGCGCCGCCGCCCATGACGAACCCGTCGGCCAACGCGACGTAAGGCTTGGGATAGAGTTTAATGCGGTGATTGAGGCGATATTCCTCGCGCCAAAAGCTGAGCTGTTCGGCATGATGCCCGACCTTGCCGAGATCATACAGGATCCTTATGTCGCCGCCCGCGCAAAAAGCCTTGCCGCCCGCGCCTGTTATGATGACGCGAGCGACTCCCGGATCGCGCTCCCACCGGTCCAGCGCGCCCGCCATCTCGCGCACCATATTCAAGGTCAACGCGTTCAGTGCGTTGGGGCGGTTGAGCGTAATGAGGCCGCAACTGCCCGCTTTCTCGCAAGTGATTTCCGGTTCGCTCATGGCCGCTTATGCGCCAGAGGGAAGGGACCCGCCGGAATATAACCATCACGCCCAGCCACGGTGTCTTCGCGATTTCCGGATTGACCTATTTGGCGCAGGCGGGCTCGCTAAGAAGCTCGAGACTAGACATTTCCCCGGCGAGAACGAAATCGCCGTAATCGAGCTTGAGCGCGCGCGAAATACCATTTTGATAGAGGTCGAACGACAAGGTATAGCTCGGCGCGGCGTCCTTTTTGCCGGATTCGAAATAGCTGATGGAGACCGGCCAGCGCGTCATAGTATCGAGTTCTCGGATATGCACCGCCTTTTCCAGGGCGGGATCGGCAATCGGACGGCCGATGTAGGTTGTCGTTTCATAGACCTTTTCGCCGGTTTCCGACCCGTCATAGACCTTGACTTCGAGCAGGTTCTGGCCCGCTTCCGCCGCCGCCAAAATGCGTTTCAGATGCTCGGTTGGAAAAACCACATCCGGATCGAGCTCGAACTTATTGTGTTTCGGTTTGGCGAGGTTTACCGACAATAGCCCGCCGGCGGATTTCCAGGCTTTTCCATCGACCGCCTCGGCGGCGCCATTATCTATGCTTGTTTGCATCTTGAAGTCGAAACTCCGGCCGTCGGCGTCCTCGAACGTCGCCGAATGCATGTCTGAGACGCGGGTGGGGCCTTCGGCGGGCTGCAATTCGGTTAATTGCCGGAAATTTTGCACGTAGCCGTCGCAGGCGGAGCCAGTGAAATCGAATGCTATGCGTCCATGCGCCGCGGTTGGACTCTTGCTGCCCACCGATTTCAAAAGTGTCAATTCATAGACCGCGCGATGCGAGACCAGCGAGATCTCCTTTGTGAGGTTTGTCGTCGCCGTGGGCGGGGGCGCGGCGTTGACCGTTGCCGAATTTGCCGCGGCCGCCAAGAGCGGCGAAGGATCGAGCGCGGCGAGGGCCAGGGCGATTGCGGCTGAGAACAGAATACGGGCATGACATGCAAGCATGATCATTGGTTCCTCGAGCGATACGGGACGAGCGCCCAGCAAATACATTTCAAGCCGGGAAACGCAAATCATTGGCGGCCCCGCGAAAGGAGGCGCGTTATGCCTATTATGGCTTTCGCCGGTTCCGGCCACCAAAAAAGTACCCTTCAAGAGCGCGCTTGCTTAGAGTTGCGACTATGCTGCTCTCGATCCGCTGTCTGTGCTATAATGGCCACCGCGCATTTTTTGCACCATGTTTTTTATCACTCATCCGGTATTTCTAGGACCATGGTTTGATCCAACCCATAGCGATGGCCTTCTGACGCTTAAGTATAGAGTTACTAAGCACCGTTGGCAACCCCTTCCCGGGCGGTTGTGTAAGCGCAAAATAGGGTCCCCTTTTTGCACAATTAGAATGTCTTCTTTTGAGGGGGGACAGAATAAGCAGAGAAGGGTTTTTGGGGATGCGTGCGGAAGAACGGGACCGGGCGTTTTTGATCCGACAGGGAAGCAAAAAACAGGTTCGGCCGCGGGAGGCGGCGGAACGGCTGGGGATAGGCCAGAGGCAGATCAAACGGCGCGTGAAACGGTTTCGCCAAGAGGGCGATAAAGGGCTTGTGTCGCGGCAACGGGGGCGGGAATCGCAGGTCTAGCTGGAAACTCGCACGCGCGACGTTGCATCACTTTATGAACAAAGGGGCATCTCGAAAAATAC
>QHBR01000387.1:0-3992 GCA_003244015.1 Hyphomicrobiales bacterium
GAATATTTTTCGAGGTGCCCTCTGGAGCGCCGACATGGGTGGGAATCCGTTCAATTATGTCGGCAGCCTCCTGCGCGATCATGGAATTTTCCTGATTCAGTTGGCCGGAAAGGTAAGCCTGAGTGTTGGGGTCGTTAGCGTATTTTTTAGAATTCTCCAAGTTCTCACGCGGGAGCTGACTAAGGCGTTCGATAAGGCCACGCACTTCCGTGCGTGCGTCATGGATGTCTTGCTGACGGGTTCGAATGTAAGAGACAGCGGTAGTTCCGAACGAGAACAACAAAGCCAGGAGGGAAGATTAGGGTTGGACTGCGAAACCATAGGCCTTCGGATTGCTTAGCCGCAAGCTGTAAGGCATCCACCTCCTGTTTGATTTTTGCGATGTTTTCTTTGAGTCGACTATAGCATCCGTTGCGGGATGCGATGAAGCGGCTTCGTCAGGCACTTTAATCGTCCTCCTGTCTGGTACAAGTCCGCCATTCCAAATTCAAACCAGTTATTTGAAGTACAGGCGTGGTAAAAAATACATTTTCTATAAGCCAGCTCTATCCATAGTTCTATAAGCCGCTCTATTTCTAGTACTTGAAAAATGCGAAACCATGCTCACGCCATTGGCGGCTTTAGGCAGCTGCGAGCGAGCATTTATAACTCACATGCGCCTGGGTGACAACTTGCCTCTCAACTTTCCCCACCAAAACGTATTTATTGCCAGTCCAGGCCTCCGGCAATTGCAGGCCGAGCTTTTCCGCCTCGGCGCGTTCCTCTCCGTGACGAAGGACGGCAAAAGCTCCGGCACCAACGCCGGCAATGATCTAAAGTCCAAGCTCGATAAGTTCGACCCACATGTTGTCCATCCGTTTGACCTTTGAAAATCGGGCTCCGACGATTGCCGCTGGCGGGCTCGCCCCGCAGCTGGCACAGGATCGTAGAGTGCGATGCAATAAACAAGGGCTGGTTCTGGACAGCTCCCGCTTGTTTCGGCCCGCGCTTATTTTTTGAGCCGCTTCAGCCACAGCCGGGCCTGCGCGCGCACGCGTTTGGGCGCGGTGCCGCCAAAACTGGTCCGGCTGCGTACCGAGTTCTCGATGCCCAGAACCGCGAAAACTGCCTCGCTGATTCGCGGCTCGACCACCCGCATTTCGGCGAGAGACAGCTTTTCAAGGCCCTTTTTCTGCGCGGCAGCGATGGCAACGAGGCGCCCGGTGATGTGATGTGCCTCACGGAAAGGAAGGTTCAGCGTCCGCACCAGCCAATCGGCGAGATCGGTCGCTGTCGCATAGCCCAAACCCGCCGCTATTTTCATGCGGCTGAGATCGGCGGTGAGATCGCCAACCATCCCGGTCATGGCGGCCAGGCACAGGGAAAGCGAATGCAGTGCGTCGAAAGTGCCTTCCTTGTCTTCCTGAAGGTCCTTCGAATAGGCAAGCGGAAGACCCTTCATGACGATAAGGAGGGCGTTGAGCGCGCCTATGATGCGGCCGGCCTTGGCCCTTACGAGCTCCGCCGCGTCGGGATTGCGCTTTTGCGGCATGATCGACGACCCGGTTGAAAATTTGTCCGACAACGACACGAAGCCGAATTGCGGCGTTGCCCAGAGCACGATCTCCTCGGCGAGGCGGGAAAGATGAATGGCGCAAATCGCGGCAATGCTCAATGTTTCGAGCACGAAATCGCGGTCGGCCACGCTGTCGAGCGAATTCGCTGTCGGCCGGTCGAATCCGAGCACTTTCGCGGTCATCGCCCGGTCGATCGGAAACGAGGTTCCAGCCAACGCCGCGGCGCCGAGCGGAGATTCATTGAGGCGGGAGCGGGCGTCGCGCAATCTTGAACGGTCCCGCGCAAACATCTCCACATAGGCCAGAAGATGATGGCCGAAGGTGACAGGCTGCGCTGGTTGCATGTGGGTAAACCCCGGCATCACGCTTGCCGCGTGGGCGAGCGCCTTTTCGGCAAGCGCCCATTGCAGGCCACGCAATTGTTGATCGAGCGCGTCGATGGTGTCGCGAACCCAGAGGCGGAAATCGAGCGCGACCTGATCGTTGCGCGAGCGCGCCGTGTGCAGCCGCCCGGCCGTTGGTCCGATCAACTCGGTAAGCCTTGCCTCGATGTTCATATGAATATCTTCGAGCGCGCGCGAAAAATTGAACGATCCAGCCTCGATTTCGCGGGCGATTTCGTCTAAGCCATTGCTAATCGCTTGCGCGTCCGCGCGCTCCACTATCCCAGTTTGCCCCAGCATGGCGGCATGTGCCTTGGAACCTGCGATATCTTGGAGGGCGAGCCGAAAGTCGAAACCGATCGAGGCATTGATTTCTTCCATGATGGCGCCGGGGCCGCGCGCGAACCGGCCGCCCCACATTTTGTTGCTCATCTTCTCGCGCTCTTCAAAAACCGATGCCCATATGACCCAAAATGATTCCAAAAAGGAGCACGCGCCGCTCGTTTCGCGCGGGGTCGCGTTCGCGGTGGCGACCCTGGCCTGCGTGGTGCTGGCTTTTGTCCTATACGGGATCAAGGCGCCGGGCGGCAAGGAAACAGCCGAAACTCCGGCCTGTCCGGGCGCGGCGGAGAGGGCGGCGCGGCTAAAACCGCTGGTGCATGGCGAGATCGCCGCCCTGACCCTTGCGACTCAGCCCAAGCCGGTTCCGGAGCTTGGTTTCGACACGCCGGAAGGGACGAAAGCGAGTCTGGCCGATTTCAAGGGGCGCACGATCCTGCTCAACCTTTGGGCGACATGGTGCGTTCCGTGCCGTCAGGAAATGCCCGCGCTCGACCGCTTGCAAAGCATCCTCGGTTCAAAGGATTTCGCGGTGGTGGCAGTGAATATCGATACCGCACGGCTCGACCGGCCGCAGGCTTTCCTGCACGAAATAGGGGTAAAGAATCTCAAGCTTTATACCGATAACACGGCGGCGGCTTTTCAATCCTTGAAGCAGGCGGGCAAGGTTTTGGGGCTGCCGGCGACGATTCTCATCGGCAAGGATGGCTGCGAAATCGGCACGATGGCGGGGCCGGCGCAATGGGATTCCGAAGATGCGTTGGCTCTGCTGAACGCGATTCAGGGGTGATCGCGGAGTGCCGCGTGCGCGAAGGGCGGCTGAGCTTTCCGTAAAACAGCAAAAAAATGTGATCAAAGAACTCGCGCGATGTATTCACGACCGCGCGCAGACCTCAGAAGATCTGCCCGCCCTTCATGACTTCATCTGCGGTCTTTTTCTGTTCCGTGGTCAAGCTCTCGTAGAGCGGTTGGATCGCCACCTTCATCGCGCGCAACGAGTCAAGGCGCAGCGCCAACTGGTCTTCCGCCATCTTGACCGTGTCGAGCAGGCTTGCGGACCTCATCTCGCGAGCTTGCCCCATTGCTTCCTTGCAATGGCGTGCCCTTTTTTCTCTCTCGGCGCGGAACGCTTGGGCGAAGATATTCCATTGCATCGCCTGCGTCTCGGCGATCTTCAGCTCCGCTTTGAGATAGGCGAGGTCGCCGTCGATGTGCTCATCCATCTGGCACATCATCGCTTGGCGCCCAGGCATCCCTGGAGACATTGCCTCCGGGACATCCTGCTCCTGGGCGATGGCTGCGCCAAAGCCAGCAATGAGGCTCACTACCATGGCAACCGCAGCCATTGATAACCGTGCTCTCGCACTCGAACTCATAGTGATCTCCGGGCATCAAGGATTTGATGAATCCGCTTCCACTTGCGTTTGCTCGCAAGTTGAGTGTCGGGAAAGAGTACCTTCAGGCGGGTTCATAAAGGAGAACAACCGTTCAAAGCAGTCTTACCAAAGCGACACTCCGTAACCGGGGTAGGCGTAACTGTAAGAGGCGGGACAAACATAGCCGTAATCGTAGCCGTAAGGAGAACAGCTATCGCCGTAACCGTAATACGGATAGGCCCCATCCCAAACACTGCCGCTGGCTATGCTCGTGATGCTCGCTACAGCTAGTCCCAGGCCAAAGTCCAGTCCCCAGCCCCAACCACCGCCCCGGCCCC
>QHBR01000387.1:4041-4339 GCA_003244015.1 Hyphomicrobiales bacterium
GGCCCCAGCCATTTCCCCCGCCCCAGTGACCGGCATGCAAGGCCGCTATGCTGGCCGCGCCCGCGTGAAATCCGTTCAGTCCGCCGTTTAAGCCACGCCCTGAGTGGAGGCCAGCCATCCCACCGTGGACAGCCGCGCCACCGTGGAAACCAGCCATGCCGCCGTGGGAGCCCGGTACGCCCTGGTGGTGAGAGAAGGCACCGCGATAGCCTCCGAAGCCACCACGATAGCCCCCGAAGCCGCGATAACCTCCAAAGGCGTGATAGCCTCCAAAGCCACCGCCACCGCCAAAGTGGCC
>QHBR01000181.1 GCA_003244015.1 Hyphomicrobiales bacterium
GGTATTTTTCGAGATGCCCTCGAGCAATTTTTTCGGGACATGCTCTAAGCTCCATTTCGCAAGACGCGGGACAAATCGTCTGGTTAAGATGCGTTAACACGTAGCCCTGGAATTGTTTATTAATTATCCTAAAACAGCTCCTGCGCAGGGCCGTGCAGCTGGCACACGCAGTTTTTTCGTGCAGGCAGCCGCCACGGTTGCTATAGAGCCGGACGCGCTGGAGGCCGCGCGAAAAAAATGCCTAGCGCGTGGCGGGCGTGGCGGAACTGGTAGACGCGCCGGATTTAGGTTCCGGTGGTGAAAATCGTGGGGGTTCGAGTCCCTCCGCCCGCACCAAACCTTGACCGGTGCGCCGCGCCGCACGTTTTAACAATGGCGGTGGCCGTATCCGGCGGTGGGTCTGCCGGAACCGGAATACCGGATTGGAAGCGGCGAAGTCAAAATGGGTTTGTTTCGAATGGAAGTCACGCAAACCCGCGCGCAAGGCCTCAAGCGCGAATTCAAGGTGGTGCTAGCGGCCGCCGACCTCGCGGAGCGAGTCGAAGGTCAGCTCGCCGAGGTCAGGGCCAAGGCGCGCATTCCCGGGTTTCGTCCTGGCAAGGTCCCGGTTTCTCACCTGAAGCGTCTCTATGGCCGCTCGATCATGGCCGAAATTGTCCAGGACGCCGTCAACGAGGCCAATCGCAAGATTGTCGAGGAAAATCAACTGCGGCTTGCCATGGACCCCAAGATCGATTTTGCGGGGGACGGCCAAGAAATCGAGAAGGTTTTCGAAGCGCAAGCCGATCTCGCCTTTACCGTCGCGCTCGAAGTGTTGCCAAAAATCGAGGCCGGCGGCTTCGAGGACATAGAAATCGAACGGCTCGTCGCCGAGGTCTCGGGCGCCGACGTCGACCAGGTTTTGGCGAGGCTCGCCGAGCAGAATCGCGTTTACACGGCAAAGGAAGGGGAGGCTGCCGCTGAAAACGGCGACAGGGCCACGCTGGATTTCACCGGCAAGATCGACGGCGACCCCTTCGCGGGCGGTTCTGGCGAAAATGTCGACGTCGTCCTCGGTTCGGGCAGTTTCCTCCCCGGCTTCGAAGCGCAAATCGCAGGCATGAAGACCGGCGAAAGCCGGACGATTGCAGTGACGTTCCCGGATGATTACAGCGCCGCCAGGCTCGCCGGCAAGGCGGCCGCCTTCGATGTGACACTCAAGGCTGCTGCGGCCCCGGCCGAGGTCGAAATCGGCGATGGATTTGCAAAAGGTCTTGGCTTCGAGGATCTGGCCAAACTCAAAGCCGCGATCCACGCCAATATCGAGCGCGATTATCGCGCGGCCTCGCGGGGAAAGTGGAAGCGCGATCTCCTCGACGCGCTTGACAAGAAATACGTTTTCGACGTGCCTGAAGGGCTAGTGACCCAAGAATTCGATGCGGTGCGGCGCAAGGTCGAGGCCGAGCAAAAGGGGAGCGGGCGCAGTTACGAGGACGACAACACGACCGAGGAGGCAGCGCGCGCGGACGATCTTAAGATTGCCGAACGGCGGGTGCGGCTCGGCCTCCTTTTGGCTGAAATCGGGGCAAGGGCGGACATCAAGGTCTCGGACGAGGAGGTCAATCAGGCTCTAGCTAAACGGGCGCGCGCGTTTCCCGGCCAAGAAAACATCGTGCGGGACTATTATCGCAAGAATCCCCGCGCCTTGGCGGAGATCAGGGCCCCGCTTTTCGAGGAAAAAGTGGTCGATCATATAGTTTCCCTGGTCAAGCTGACCGACAGAAAAGTTTCGCGCGACGAACTTCTGAAGGTGAACGACGAAGACGCCAGCGGCGCCGGCGGCGAGAGCTTGACCGAAAGCTTGCCCAAGTGATGCGACGCGCTTAACCCAAGCAAAGGATTGTTCGCCCCGGCGCGCCAATATGGTATCCTTAATCAATTCGGCGAGGGCATAACCTTCGGTTCGTTTCGACGAGTTCGTTTTCATCAGGGAAGACTCCACCATGCGCGATCGCAGTCCGATTGAGATCCACGACAACTACCTCGTTCCTCAGGTCATCGAGAATACGAGCCGCGGCGAGCGCGGATTCGACATCTATTCCCGCCTTTTGCGCGAGCGGATCATTTTTCTGACTGGCCCGGTCGATGACCACGTAGCCTCGGTGATTATCGCCGAATTGCTATTCCTCGAGGCGGAAAACCCGAAGAAGGAAATCTCGATGTACATCAATTCGCCGGGCGGCGTGGTGACGTCGGGCCTTGCGATCTACGATACGATGCAGTTCATAAAGCCCAAGGTATCGACGCTCTGCGTCGGGCAGGCCGCTTCCATGGGTTCGCTTCTCCTTTGCGCCGGAGAGACGAAAGCGCGTTACGCTTTGCCGAACGCGCGAATCATGATGCATCAACCGTCCGGCGGCTTCCAGGGTCAGGCTTCCGATATTGCTCGTCACGCCGAAGATATCATGAAGGTCAAGCGGCGGTTGAACGAGATCTACGTTAGGCATACCGGCCGGGATTACGAGACGATCGAAAACACCTTAGACCGCGACCATTTTATGTCCGCCGACGAGTCGAAAGAATTTGGTATCGTGGATCATGTTATTGTGAGGCGGCCCGATGAAATGCCGCTGCCGGAAAGTAAATAGGCTATCGCACTCATCGTTGTCCGTTTATTAATAGCCGCGGCGGCTTATCGATAAATGCAACCTGCCGATTCCTCGACGGGCGCCCTTTCGGGGACATCGGCGGAGCGACGTAGCGGGAGCGGCGCCGCCCTTGCCTTGGTATAAAGATTGCTAATATATAGGACTTCCGCATAAATGGCCGGCGTGAACCGCTCAATGCGCGATTGTCGCGCAAAATCGCAACAAATAGCATTTAGGTTAATGGAGAATATTGCGTAGATATGATTCGGATATCATGCCACGAGCAATGGAGCGTTTTCAATCCTTCGGCGATGCCGGGAGTGGCCAGGGCCATCTTGCGGATCGAGCGCGGTTTGAAGGAGAATGGAAGCTGCGTTAGAGTGGCAACCGCGTTAGGAAGTCTGGGCAAGAATTAAACTGGGCTGGTTCGTGTGCCAATCCGCCAGCCGGTGGCGGGGCATCCGCCGCCTTTCACGCGGCGTAACCGGAGTTCGCACATGACTTCGGCCGGTACGGAGACGTTCGATGACCAAGGTCGGCGGCAGCGACTCGAAAAACACGCTCTATTGCTCGTTTTGCGGCAAGAGCCAGCATGAGGTGCGCAAGCTCATTGCCGGCCCGACGGTTTTCATCTGCGATGAATGCGTCGAACTTTGCATGGATATCATCCGCGAGGAGAACAAATCCTCGCTGGTAAAAAGCCGCGACGGCGTTCCTACTCCCAAGGAAATCTGCAAGGTTCTGGACGATTACGTCATCGGGCAGCCGCAAGCCAAGCGGGTGTTGTCGGTTGCTGTCCACAATCATTACAAGCGCCTCAATCACGCGGCCAAGCATAATGATGTGGAGCTTGCGAAATCGAACATTCTGTTGATCGGCCCGACCGGTTCCGGCAAGACTTTGCTCGCGCAGACCTTGGCGCGAATTCTCGACGTGCCCTTCACGATGGCCGACGCCACGACGCTGACCGAGGCTGGCTATGTCGGCGAGGATGTCGAAAACATCATTTTGAAGTTGCTTCAAGCTTCCGATTATAATGTCGAGCGGGCGCAACGCGGGATCGTCTATATCGACGAGATCGACAAAATTTCGCGCAAATCCGACAATCCGTCGATCACCCGGGATGTGTCGGGTGAAGGCGTCCAGCAAGCGCTCCTGAAAATCATGGAAGGCACGGTCGCGTCGGTGCCGCCGCAAGGTGGACGCAAGCACCCGCAGCAAGAATTTCTGCAGGTCGATACGACGAATATTTTGTTCGTTTGCGGCGGCGCCTTCG
>QHBR01000420.1 GCA_003244015.1 Hyphomicrobiales bacterium
CCGCATGACAGGCTCCTTTGGGAGGGTGGCGAGGCCAGCTCCGGAAGGACTCTCATTTCGCAAGTCTCATGTAAACCGCAAAGATCCAGTAAGGTTTACGAAAAGTAAAGCCTGTGTTGCGGCGAACAACAATGTTTGCGGGGCGCCATGGTTAATTTTCCGCGATATTCCACGCCGGGCGCGCTCCTTGCTGTGGGCCGAGAGTGCGCGCCAGCCGCAACAACAGAGTGGTTGCTGCCTGCCACCGATGCGATTTCTTGCCAAGTCTCGTTGAGCATGACCGATAGGCGAAGTTTGATCCGATGGACATGATTTTCCACGACATGCCGATAAGCTTGTTCCCAACAACCGTCGAGGATGCCGCCATAAGATTTGAACTCGCGGTCCGTCTTTCGGCGAGTTGAGGGGCCAGGTTCGCGCATGAACTGCCAGAGACGTTTGTAGCCGTTTGTCCCAATCCTACGCATATGCGGCGGTTTGGTCAGGCGGCGGACTTGGCTCGTGGCGGGGTTGCTCAACGTCACGTGAACAATCGTAAGTCGAATAACCTTGGTTCAAAATGTTTCGCCGATTTTGCATGCCGGGGCTCAAATGCCAGGGTTTGGCTGAGCAATTTGGGCCGATCTCGCTCTTCGAAACGCGGGTAAAACGCAAAACTCAACTTCCCATACCGAAGGCAACTTCGATCGCAAAGGACTCTTGCGCGGCGCGCGGCGGCGGCGGGAAGGGAGCGGCACGGTTGACCAGGGACACGCTTTCGGCGTCGAGATCGGCTTCGCCGCTCGACCGCAGCAGGGAAACCGACGCGATCCGGCCCGATTCATCGAGAACAAACCAGATCGTAGCGATCCCTTTGGCACCGCGTTGGCGCGCGGTCTTTGGATAATGTTTCACCCGTTCCAGCATCGAGCCGACAATGAACCTGTAGCTCACCGCTTCACCGCCGGTTTCGGAGGCCAAGGGCATCGCGACGGCGCGAAATTCATCTGGCCCCGAATCGAAGGGTAACGGCAAAGCCGGTTTGCACCGGCCGACGGTATTCGCTTCCTCCGTTCTGGCGCGGGCCCCCAGCCAGCCTTGCCTCCGGGCGATGTTCGTGCGCTATCTTTTGATGGCCTATGTCATTGCCTGCCGGCCGCGCGTGCCCCTGGTCCTTGCGTCGCGGATGGTTGCGGCGCGGCGAGCGTTGCCACGGGATTTGGACCGGACATCGCCTCGTTCGCGGGTTTGGGGCTTGCCTCCGTCTCCGGCATTTGCCGAGGCTCGCGGCGGGGAGCCTGCATCGCTTCTCCCGGCGCCGCCGGTCGTTTCTCTGGCGGCGCGGGTTCGGTCACCACTTCGACCGGAATTTCGCGCGCCATCCCGGAGGGATTAGGCGCCTTGTCAAGAAAGACGAACGCGAGCCCAAGACATCCATGCGCAAGCACCGAGGCCGCCGTAATTTTGACCAGGCGACGGCGGCGATCGCGCGCCGCGGCTACCGGCTTCGGTGCCAGTCCGGAAAATCGATCGCCGCGACCGGCGGCAAGAGTCCGTTCCTTGCCACTACTTTCAGGTTCGGAGTCCGTGTTCAAAGGCTGCCTTTACAAATCGCTGGCGCTTGGCGAAGTCTCGGCCCGTCCGCTTCGCGGCGATATAAACCTCAAAGCCTTTCGCGGACCTTGGCGAAAACGGCCCGGAACATTTCTTGCGTCAGCACGCCGGTATTGGTGTTGTAGCGGGAGCAATGATAACTGTCGGCGAGCAAAATCGCCGGTGCGCCCGCGCGCAAGCGATGCCGCGCCGTTTCGCCTGCGACCAAGACATGTTCGGCGCCATGCGCGAAGGGAACGCGGCCGGCTTCAGGCCGAAGGCACGAACGACCGACTCATGGGCAATCCGGCCGAGGGCGACGATCGCGCACAGTTCCGGCAAGGCCGCGATCGTTGCCGCTAGAAATGAACGGCAGCTCTCGATTTCCGACGGCATCGGCTTGTTTTGCGGCGGCACGCAGCGCACGGCATTGGTGATCACGCATGCGGCGAGTCGCAGGCCATCGTCGATACACGCTCCGTATGTCCCCGCGGCAAAGCCGAATTCGATCAGTGTCGCATAGAGAAGATCGCCGGCGGAATCGCCTGTAAAGGGTCGCCCCGTGCGGTTGGCGCCGCGCAGGCCAGGCGCGAGGCCAACCACCAGCAGACGCGCGTCAAGCGCTCCGAAATCCGGAACTGGCGCGTTGTGCCATTCTGGCTGCGCTGCCCTGAGGGAATCGCGAAATGTTGCGAGGCGCGGGCAAAACGAACAGTCCGTGTCCGGCTCGCGGGCGAGCGGGCGTTGCCGGGACGCCGCCACGATAGTTTGCCCGCTCACCTCAATCGACTTCGCGCGGAACGATTTTACGAGCGATCCTCGGTCAGCGCCGGATCGAAATTGCCCGCCGGCGCTGGCCGCCGGTCTTGCGGCTTTTGCGAGCGGTCGGGCCGGTCGATAGGGTCGCGGCCGATTGTCGGGGCTAGTTGAGAAATGTCGATGAATTCGTCCGCCTGGCGGCGCAATTCATCGGCCACCATGGAGGGTTGCGTGACATTCGTCGAAACGACGGAAACGCGGACGCCCTTGCGCTGCACCGCCTCGACCAGGGAGCGAAAGTCGCCATCGCCGGAGAAAAGGACGAGATGGTCGATGTGGTCGGCCATTTCCATGGCGTCCACGGCCAGTTCGATGTCCATATTTCCTTTGACCTTGCGCCGGCCGAGGGAATCCACAAACTCCTTTGTCGGCTTGGTCACCACGGCGAAGCCATTATAATCCAGCCAATCGACGAGCGGCCGGATCGAGGAGTATTCCTGATCGTCCACCAGGGCAGTATAGTAGAATGCCCGGATTAATTTTCCCCGGCTTTGAAATTCCTTAAGCAGGCGCTTATAATCGATATCGAAACCCAGCGATTTAGCGGTTGCATATAAATTCGCGCCATCGATGAATAGCGCAATTCGCTCTTGGTCAGCCATAGCCGTGTCTCGTAAAGTTCTCTTGTGATGTTATTCGTCATTAATTATCTAACATGGAGCGAGAACAATTACCCCTATGTCACCGATTTGAACGCTATTATGTGCTCCCGCGTCACCCTTGCGTCAAGGGCCACTATACGCTTAGGTTCAGCATCAAAATGATAATATTAAGGCGAATGGCCACGCCGCTGGAATTTATTGCTTCGCTCCGCCATCCGCGACGGCCCACGCCTGATTTCAGGGTTGCCAGAGCGACCATGCAAAGTATAACTAGGGTTTAACCAAAAAGGTCTCGTTCACAAGGAGTGCGCATGGCATGGCCCGCGTCACCGTTGAAGATTGTGTAGACAAGGTTGAAAATCGTTTTGAACTCGTTCTGATCGCGAGTCACCGGGCGCGCACGATCGCCGCCGGCGCGCCAGCAATGGTTGACCGCAACAACGACAAAAATCCTGTGATCGCCTTGCGTGAGATCGCGGAGTCCGCCTTGGTGTCGGAGGATCTTAAAGAGGATTTTATTCAATCCTTGCAAAAACAAGTCGAGGTGGATGAACCCGAGGCCGAAACCGTGCCGGCGCTGTCCTCGACTTTCGAGGGATCCGATGCCGTGGGGGAGTTCGACCGGATGACCGAGGAAGATCTGTTGCGAGGGCTCGAGGATCTCGTCCCGCCTGCCGACACCGAGGACGAGGGCGACTGAACCCGGGCTTTGGCGGCAACATGACCCGCCTAAGCAGGACCCGATCCGGCAAGTTGCGGCCTTTTCGGGCCGGATCATGCGATGAAATTAAAGAGACAAAGAGCAGGATCCGGTCGAATTCATACCGGAGCATGACCTGGCGCGTCCTGTCACGGGCCGGCATAATTATGATGCGGCAATATGAACTCGTCGACCGGGTCCGGCGCTATAACCCGCAAGCCGACGAAGTGGCGCTTAACCGCGCCTATGTCTATGCGATGAAGGCGCATGGAGCGCAAAAGCGCGCGTCCGGCGATCCATATTTTTCGCATCCCCTCGAAGTCGCCGCCATTCTTACCGACATGAAGCTCGACGATGCGACGATCGTCGCGGCTGTCTTGCACGATACGATCGAGGACACCGATTCGACGCGCGAGGAAATCGACAAGCTTTTCGGCAGCGATATCGGCCGTCTTGTCGACGGACTGACCAAGCTCAAGAAGCTCGACCTCGTTTCGAAGCGCGCCGCGCAAGCGGAAAATTTCCGTAAGCTGCTGCTCGCCGTGGTGGAAGACGTTCGCGTGCTTCTTGTTAAGCTCGCCGACCGCCTGCATAATATGCGCACGCTGCATTTCGTGGCGCCGGACAAGCGGGCGCGGATCGCCGAGGAAACCCTCGATATCTATGCGCCGCTCGCCGGCCGCATGGGCATGCAGAGGAT
The DNA here is from genome assembly GCA_003244015.1 of Hyphomicrobiales bacterium. Classification (GTDB taxonomy): domain Bacteria; phylum Pseudomonadota; class Alphaproteobacteria; order Rhizobiales; family Beijerinckiaceae; genus Methylocapsa. The sequence continues at coordinate 4,394 of QHBR01000420.1, forward strand.
GCGCGACGAACTCGACGATTTGGCATTTCGCCATCTCATGCCCGATGCCTACGCGATGATCGCGGCGCGGCTCGACGATCTGCACCGGAAGAATGGGAAAATCATCGTCACGATCGAGAAGGAGCTGACCTCCGAGCTCGCCGCAAGAGGCATCGACGCCAAGGTCGAAGGCCGCCAGAAACTGCCTTATTCGGTGTGGCGCAAGATGGAGCGGAAATCGATCGCTTTCGAGCAGCTGTCCGACATTTTCGGCTTCCGCGTGATCGTTGAGGAAGTCGATGATTGCTATCGCGTCATCGGTGTCGTGCATACCAAATGGGCTGTCGTTCCGGGCCGTTTCAAGGATTATATTTCGACGCCGAAAGAAAACGACTATCAATCGATCCATACGACCGTAGTAGGGCCGGGCCGGCAGCGCGCCGAACTCCAGGTGCGCACGGCGGTCATGCACGATATCGCCCGTAACGGCATTGCCGCACACGCCCTCTACAAGGATGGGCGCATCGAAGGCAAGGAGAGTCTCACGAACGAGAGCCGCTCATACCAATGGCTGCGCCGCACGGTCGCCTTGCTCGCCGAGGGTGCCACGCCCGAGGAATTTCTGGAGCATACAAAACTTGAACTCTTTCACGACCAGGTGTTCTGCTTCACGCCGAACGGCCGGCTGATCGCGCTGCCGCGCGGCGCGACGCCGGTCGATTTCGCTTATGCGGTTCACACCGATGTGGGCCATTCCGCGGTCGGCGCCAAGATCAACGGCCGCCATGCGCCGCTCTTGTCCGAATTGCAAAACGGCGACGAGGTCGAGATCGCGCGCGCCGAAGGCCAGACGCCGCCGGCCGCGTGGGAAGGCCTTGTCATGACCGGCAAGGCGCGCCTGGCGATAAGGCGTGCGACCCGCGACGCCCTCCGCGCGCAATATGCCGCCCTCGGACGCCAGATCGTCACCCGAGCTTTCGAGCGGGCCGGCAAGGCTTTCACGGAAGACAAGTTGAAAAGCGCGCTGCCGAGGCTCGCGAGGACAACGATCGAGGATGTGCTTGCCGCCGTCGGTCGCGGCGAGATGTTTTCCGGTGATGTCGTCAGAGCGGTCTACCCGGAATTCATGGAGGTGCGCAAGCCGGTTGTCCCTCGTGCGCGCGGGGAAGCCGGCTGGTTTGGCATGAAGAAGGCGGCGAGTCTCGTCTTCAAGATTCCCGGTGGCGGCGAGCCGAACCGGGACTCAATCCCCATTCATGGCTCGCGCGGCGATTTGCCGGTCCGCTTCGCCCCGAACGGGGGTGCCGTGCCTGGCGATCGTATCGTCGGCATTCTGACCCCTGGCGAGGGAATCACCGTCTATCCGATCCAATCCTCCGATCTTATCGCCTTCGATGAAGAGCCGGAACGTTGGCTCGATGTGCGTTGGGACATCGAGGAGAGCCGCCACGAATTGTTCCCGGCGCGGCTCTTCATCACCGCGATCAACGAGCCCGGCACCTTGGGGACGATCGCGACCGTGATCGGCGATCATGCGGCCAATATCGACAATATCGTCATCAAACCTCTTTCAGCCGACTTCCGGGAAATGACGATCGATGTCGAGGTCAATGATTTGAAGCATTTGAACACGATCATCTCGCGGTTGCGGGCGAGGCCGGTGGTCAGTAAAGTCGAACGGGTGAACGGATAGGTAGCGAAGGCAATCACCACGATTTTGCTATGGCGCGGCGTGGAGAATATGGGGCACCTCGAAAAATATT
>QHBR01000418.1 GCA_003244015.1 Hyphomicrobiales bacterium
CCAAATGAATCAGACCACTAGCATGGGGTTGGCCTTGAACGGGCTTGCTACGACCGCGATGGCACCTCGTGACGCTCTTAGGGCGCCCGCCGGAGCCCTAGCATACATCGCCTTCCTGCAACGCGTTATTAAAAAAAATTTAGTCTTGGCACCGTCGCATCCGCTGTTTGACCCGAATCCTCCAGCTGGTGCCAAAATATGTTGGGTATTTAAGTCGATTTGGTCGCGGGCTACTCGTGTATTGAGAATGCGGTGGCGCGTTTGGACCGACCGCGGACCCGCGTCCGCCGCCTGATCCGGGCCTGCGTGAAATTTTCGTTATCATGCGTTCTGGCGAATCCCTCGAGAGAGCTGCGTCCTAATGGCGGGAAGATCAGCAACTTATCCCGCTGGACGGCCCGAACCTATAAAGAGTCGCCCGTCTCTCTACAAAGGCAACGGTTCGGCCTTGCTTGGGGAGTCCATTGAAGGCAAGATTGGGCTCGGAGCGGCGCAACCGGCCGCACATCCTCGCGCCAAAGGGAACCTAAGGTGTCACTTTTCTTGGCCGGACTTCCGGTGTGGCTCGCAGCGATCCTGTTGGTGGTCGTCCCCACGATCGCTGCCATGTGCGGACCGGTCCTGATGCATCGCCGGATCGGTTTCGAGCGTCTTGCCAGCAATAACGAGGTCGCCGGCATCAAATTCGCCAGCACGGCTAGAGCATTTTCAAGCGAAGTGGATACTGGTTCGCGTCAAAAAAACGCGATAAAACAAAGAGCTAGAGCTGCTTTCTGAGACTGCGGAATCTCCAAGACCCCTAGATCGGATAACGGTCCGTGACGTTTAGCCCGCCTGATGGGCAGAAATTTCGAAGAGAATGCACGGCCGGTTCCCTTCAATGCGAAGATCGAACCCGTGAAGATCGGCGATCGCCGCCACCATGCTCAGGCCAAGGCCAGAACCCGGCATGTGACGGGTTTTGCCGGAGCGGTCGAACCGTTTAAAAATATGGTTTCGTTTGCCCGCCGCAATTCCCGGGCCGTTGTCCGTCGCGCACACGGCCGGCCGATCCCCTATCGTCTTCGCGATGATGGCGACCGCGCCGCAGGTGGGGTAAATCCACATCAACATCCAGGAGGCGGCCGGGAGCAGCAAACCCCACGGCATCGAGGGTAGCGGCCGCCGTCTTGTTCGCTTTATCGAGCATGTACTCGCCAAGTACCTCGGTTGGCAGGCGCAGAAACACGATGCATAAGAGAAACAAAAAGGTTTGGCAGATTCAGAAAGCTGGCTTGGGGGAAGCTCAAATCATATACTGCCCGCCGTTGACGGTGAGCGTCGAGCCGGTGATGAAACCGGACTCTTCGGACACGAGAAAGACAACGCAGCGGGCAACTTCTTCCGGTTCGCCGAGGCGCCGTACCGGAATGAGCGGCAGGACCGATTTGTCCAAAACCTCCTTGGGAACCGCCATGACCATGTCGGTTGCGATATAGCCGGGGCAAACGGTGTTGACCGTGATCCCCTTGCCCGCGTTTTCCTGGGCGAGCGATTTCGTGAAGCCGATGTCGCCTGATTTCGAGGCCGTGTAATTTGTCTGGCCCACTTTGCCCTTCTGGCCATTGATCGACGAGATATTGACGATCCGGCCAAAACCGCGTTGGCGCATGCCCTCGATCACCGGGCGAGTCATGTTGAAAAGCGAATTCAAATTGGTGTCGATGACCTCATGCCACTGCTCCGGCGTCATTTTGTGGAACATGACATCGCGGGTGATCCCCGCGTTGTTGACGAGGATGTCGATAGGCCCCAGTTCGTGGCCGATTTTGGCGAGCCCTTCGGCGCAGGCCTTGTAGTTCGCAACATCCCACTTATAGACGGCGATCCCCGTCTCCGCCTTGAATTTCGCCGCCGCGTTGTCGTTGCCGGCATAGTTGGCGGCGACGGTGTAACCCGCCGCCTGCAAGGCCTTGCCGATGGCGGCGCCTATGCCGCGCGTGCCGCCGCTGACTACCGCTACACTGGCCATGAGATTCATCCCTTTGGTTTTTTGCTTTAGCGCAGTTTCTTGTCATCGATTTGCGCCGCACGAAAAAATGCCGGTCAGCGCGCGACAGCCAGCGCAATGCCCATCCCGCCGCCGATGCAGAGTGTGGCGAGGCCTCTGTTCGCGCCGCGGCGCTGCATTTCGTACAGAAGCGTGACGAGGACACGCGCGCCGGACGCGCCGATCGGATGGCCGATGGCGATCGCGCCGCCATTGACATTGACGATCGCCGGATCCCAGCCCATGTCCTTGTTGACGGCCAAGGCCTGCGCCGCGAAAGCTTCGTTCGCCTCGACGAGATCGAGATCCTTGACCTTCCAGCCGGCCTTTTCGAGCGCCTTGCGCGAGGCGGGAATGGGGCCGGTGCCCATGATCGCCGGATCGACGCCGGCGGTCGCCCATGCGGCGATTCGCGCAAGCGGCGTCAGCCCCCGCGCGGCCGCGTCCTTGGCGCTCATCAAGACTACGGCCGCCGCGCCGTCATTGATGCCCGACGCATTGCCCGCGGTCACCGTGCCGTCCTTTGCAAAGGCAGGTTTAAGCTTGGCGAGCGCATCGAGCGTCATGCCCGCGCGAATATATTCGTCCGCATCGACCACCACGTCGCCCTTCCTGCCGCTGATGGTGAAGGGGACGATCTCTTCCTTGAACCGGCCCGCCTTTTGCGCCGCCTCGCCCTTGTTTTGCGAGGCGAGAGCAAATTGGTCCTGTTCTTGGCGGCTCAACTGCCATTTCGCCGCGACGTTCTCAGCCGTCTGGCCCATGTGGTAGCCGTTGAACACATCCATGAGGCCATCGCGGATCATGGTATCGACGAATTTGAGATCGCCCATCTTGGTGCCCGCCCGCAAATGGGCGCCATGCTGCGACAGCGACATGCTCTCCTGGCCGCCGGCGACAACGATTGAGGCGTCGCCATTTGCGATCTGCTGCATGCCGAGCGCAACCGCGCGCAGGCCGGAGCCGCAGACTTGGTTGAGCCCGAAGGCCGTCTTGTCTTGGGGAACGCCCGCCTTGATCGCCGCTTGGCGGGCCGGGTTCTGGCCCTGGTTCGCGGTCAAAACCTGGCCGAGGATCACTTCGTCCACCTCGCGAGCATCGGCCTTGGCGCGGGCGAGCGCCGCTTCGATCGCGGCGGCGCCGAGCTCATGCGCGGGCGTCGCGGCAAAGGCGCCGTTAAAAGACCCCACGGCGGTGCGCGCCGCGCTCACTATTACGATTTCAGCCGCCATTGGAGCATCCTCCCTATACATTCGACGGCGGCGTGCGCGCCGCGAGCTTTTCTGCTATTCTAGCACTTGCCATAGCCGCAAGCGAGCCAGCGTTCCGGCTGTGTTATCATACGGGAGGCAATTTTTCGCGAGCCAAATTGCGGCGGTTTTTGGCTGCTGCGTTATGCTCATATCTTTAAATGCTAGCACAAACGGCCGCGCGGGCTCGCAAGAGCCAAACGAGGTTTGTCCCCGTCAAAACCTTTGGCGCGATCGAGACAAACCTGCTTAGGTTCTACAATGACTTCCATGCAGCAGGGATCGGTCATGGCTAAGGACAATAAACCCATCACGATCAAAAAATACGCGAACCGGCGGCTCTACAATACCGGAACGAGCGCCTATATCACGCTCGAGGACCTCGCCGCCATGGTCAAGAAAGGCGATGATTTTGTGGTCTCCGACGCCAAGAGCGGCGAGGACATCACCCGCTCGGTGCTGGCCCAAATCATTTTCGAACAAGAAGGAAAGAACGGACAGAGCCTTATGCCGATTAACTTCCTGCGCCAGCTCATCCGCTTTTATGGCGACAGCATGCAAATGCTGGTGCCGAGCTATCTCGAATTCACCATCGGCAAGTTGACCAGCGAGCAAGCGAAGTTCCGCGATAAGGTCGCCAAGAATTGTGGCGGCCCCTTGACCGCGCCGATTTTTGACTCCATCGAGGAGCAGACTCGCAAGAACATGGCCCTATTCGAGCAGGCCCTGGCAATGTTCAACCCGTTTGGAAATCCGCTCCAGACGCCATCCGGAAAGGCCGCCGGTGAACCCACCGACGAACCTCCGAAAGAGCTTGCCGGGCAAAATTCCAACAGCGATATCGAGGAAATGAAACGCCAGCTCGATCAGCTGCAGAAACAGATCGATACGCTTGCATCGAAGGGGTGAAACCAAGGCGCCCTCTTTGTGGCCCTTGTTATTTCCCGCCCGGGACCTTTCCGGCGGAGGCTGGCTGCCAGCCCGGCGGCGCGAGTTCGAAGCCCAAGAATTCGAAGCCCGGCGCGACGGAGCAGCCGGCAAGCGTCCAAGCTCCAAGGCTAGTCGCGCTCTGCCAGCAATGCGCCGGAACAACAAATTGCGGGCGCTCCCCCGCGAGGAGATCGGGGCCGAGGCGGTACGCGCTAGTCTCGTGGCCGGTGTGTGAGATTTTTAATTCCAACGGCGCGCCGGCATAGAAATGCCAAACCTCGGTTGCGTCCACCCGATGCCAACGCGAGAGCTGAGCTTCTTCGAGAAGAAAATAAATCAATGTCGAGACGGGCCGGCCCCGTAAATCTTGCGCCGGATCGCGAAAGGTTTCGCGGAAATGCCCGCCCTCCGGATGCGGCCGCAAATCGAGCAGGCGGATGATCTCTGCGGCGGTCCGGCGAGCGATGGGATCAACCGGCATTTCGTTTCTGCCTCGCGGCTTCTCTGAAGTCGAACGGCGCGATCACATCTTGTTCTTGCGTTCGCGCAAATTTGTGAACACCGCGACGGGATCGCTGCCAGCCATGCCGAGCCCGGCCTTTATATCGGGGTCGTCGGCACGAAGAAATGGATTCGTCGCAAGCTCGATCGCGATCGTGGTTGGAAGGGTGAATTCGCTGGCCTCGCGCCGCCGGGCGACCTCTCCGGCGCGCTCCGTCAAGATCGCGTTGGAAGGATCGACGGTCAGCGCGAAACGGGTATTCGCCAAGGTGTATTCATGGCCGCAATAAACCTGCGTTTCGCCCGGAAGCGCGGCAAGTTTCATCAGCGAATTAAACAGCACCGCAGGGCGCTCCTCGAACGGGCGCCCGCAGCCCATCGCAAACAACGTGTCGCCGGCGAAAAGGATGTCTTCGTCCTCGAACCAATAGGCGACGTGGCCCGAGGTGTGCCCCGGAACCTCGATCACTTTTGCTTCGAGCGCGCCGGTCACGACGCCGTCGCCCTCGCCTATCGCGAGGTCGAGGCTGCCAATCTTGGCGGCCTCCTTGGCCGGGCCAATGACGCGCGCGCGGGGAAACCTCGCTTTTAGTCCGGCGATGCCTTGGACGTGATCGAAATGGTGATGGGTGATCAAGATGTCCGCGAGATCCCATTCCCTCGCCGCGAGCGCGGCCAGGATTGGGCCCGCATCGGGCGCATCGATCGCCGCCGTCGCGCGCGTACCCGGATCATGGACGAGGACGCCAAAATTATCCTTGAGGCACAGGAATTGGTGAATGTGGACGGCCATGGTAGGTTTCCTCTTCGCCAGGCGGAAACTAGCCAATCTACAGAAGAGGTCAAACTCGCGCGCTTCGCCTGGAACAGCGCTCTCGACTCTATGAATTCTATCGCCTGACCTTCCTAGATACCGGCAGATCGCGTTGCGAAAATCCTGGCGCCACATCAGCCGCCTTTCCAATTGCCTGCCGCCATGAAACCGCTCTACATTTGGCTCTGGAATTTTCTTAGAAATTCGCAAACCTTCTTGAGTAGGCAGGATACGAGATGACGAACGCCGACGGTCCCAGCGACGACCGCAGAATTAGCCAAGTTGGATTTGGCGTCGCGGTCTTGTTCGTGGCCATGGCCGTGATCATGTTGATCCTGAACACATATTGGATGGCGCAGCAAGAATGGTATTTAGATCTCTTGAGAGAACATCTGCTGGTCATCGTAGGGTTGCCCATGGCCACGGGAGTTTCAGTTGCCATCGTCGTGTTCCTTCGGCAAACCGACGGGCCGATCGAGTTCGAAGGGCTCGGATTCAAACTCAAGGGGGCTGCTGGGCAAGTTACCATGTGGATTCTGACATTCCTTGCCATGGCGGGGGCGATGAAACTCCTCTGGTGATTCGCGCGAGCCACGAACACAGCCGGAAACGATTGATTTGTCTTTCAGCCGCCGCGGACGCGGCCGGAGCTCGCCAGCGGCTCCGTGGGATACCACGAACCGCGGAATGGATGAGATACCGATTTCAAATTCCTAGTGGTTCGCTTCAACCAATTTGAAAGGAGTTGATGATTCGCTTTTGTCGCGACCCGAGCGACGGAGGCGATCATGGCTGCGAAAGAAATTATCGTAAAGAAATATATTGTGCTGTTGAGCGACGACGAGCGTGAACAGAATGCAACGCTGATCCGGAAAGGGAGCAGCCAGGCGCAAAGACTGATGAAGGCCGTATCCAAAACTCTGTCTACGATCTGCTACGTTTGTGGTCAGCCCCTAGGTGAACTAACATCTATGGGGCACCTCGAAAAATATT
>QHBR01000271.1 GCA_003244015.1 Hyphomicrobiales bacterium
AAGCGAATATTTTTCGAGGTGCCTCGGGATTACGTCGATAAAGTTCGGTCCTCCAGTCAAGATTTGCGCGAGGTCAAGCCCGTCCATGCAGACGATGCTTGTCCGCCTGCCACGTGCGAACGCCCGCAGGCCGTCGTCACCGAATCCGCTTTGGCTAACGAATAGACCTCGCGACCATTGAGCCTTGCCCTCCATCTTACCGGAAAATGCGAGCAGATCCAATTTACCGATTTTGGCGTCCTGCCACTTCGCTTCCAGCAGAAACGTCTCAGGCGGCAATTCAAAACTGCCGTCTATCTGCTCACCTGTGTTACGAAAGGAGCCACGCGGAGCAAGTTCGTATAGAGCGAACAGGTCTGACAGAAACCCCTCGAAGGCAAAGCCGCGATCTTCGTGCGCAAAATCCTGAAGCCGGTTTTATCCTCGCCAACCAGAGCCATCGAACACTTGCAGAACAACAAAAACCGCGCTATCCGCCGGTTCTCCCGTTTTCCCTGAATCACCCTGTTCCGGTTCAGTCCGGCCTTGCCAGAAAGCAAACGCTATGAGAAACCCCAAAAAGACAATCCTTGCACTTTGCCTATGCGCGGCCGCCGCTTTTACGACGCCCTGTTTCGCGCAAGCGGTTCAGCCCGCTGTTCCCGACAAGGCCAGTCCGGCGGCCCCGGCAATGCCCAATAAAGCCAAGCCCACCACGCCTAAGCCAGCGGCAATATCCGCACCCGTGCAACTCATCGACATCAATACGGCAAACGAGCAAGAACTGAGCGCATTGAAAGGTATCGGCGACGTCCGCGCGGCAAACATCATCAAGAACCGTCCCTACAAGGGCAAGGACGAGTTGGGTGCAAAAGAAAATCATTCCATCCGCCGTCTACGCCGGGATCAAGGATAAGATCATCGCCAAGCAACAATAGACCGGACGCGGATGCGTGCCGCGCCGAACTATATTTGGCGCGATTTCTGAATAGGTGCACATGCGATGGCGTTTCGCCGATCGACCTCTTTAAAAACGCAAGGACCGTCCATGTTTCCCAAGCCCGTGGCCCGATTAGAGACCAATACTTACGCCTATGAAAGCTCCCCGATGGTAAAGCCGACCGGCTTTCGCGAATATGACGCGCGGTGGCTTTTCGAACAGGAGATCAATCTCATGGGGGTGCAGGCCTTGGGGTTGGGCCTCGGCACCCTCATCCATGACATGGGCATTACGCCCGAAGTCGTTACCGGCCACGATTTTCGCGCCTATTCGGCTTCGATCAAATACGCGCTGACGGTCGGCCTCATGGCCGCGGGCATAAAGGTTCACGATATTGGCCTTGCACTTTCGCCGATGGCGTATTTCGCGCAATTCGACCTCGATGTCGCGGCGGTCGCGATGGTGACCGCCTCGCATAACGACAATGGCTGGACCGGCGTGAAAATGGGCACCCAACGCCCGGTGACGTTCGGTCCCGACGAGATGGGCCGCTTGAAGGAGATCGTTCTTCAAGGAAAATTCCGCACCGCGGATGGCGGTTCCTATCGGTTCATCGAGGATTTCCCGGCCCGCTATATTGCCGACTTGACCAACCGGCCGAAAATTTCGCGAACGCTCAAAATCGTCGCCGCGTGCGGCAATGGCACCGCCGGGGCCTTCGCGCCAAAAATATTGGAGATGCTCGGCTGCGAAGTGGTCCCGCTCGATACAAAACTCGATTTCACCTTTCCGCATTATAATCCGAACCCCGAGAATCTTCACATGCTGCATGCGATGGCCGCCAAGGTGCTGGAGGCGGGCGCCGATGTGGGCCTTGGTTTCGATGGCGACGGCGACCGCTGCGGCGTCGTCGACAATTGCGGCGAGGAAATTTTTGCCGATAAAATCGGCGTCATGCTTGCTCGGGATCTCTCAAAAATCCGCCCCGGATCCACTTTCGTCGTCGATGTCAAATCGACAGGCCTTTTCGCGACCGATCCAGAGCTTCTGGAGCATGGGGTCAAGGCGGATTATTGGAAGACCGGGCATTCCCACATGAAACGCCGGGTGACCGAGCTCAAGGCACTTGCGGGCTTCGAAAAATCCGGGCATTTCTTTTTCAACGCTCCGAACGGGCGAGGCTACGACGATGGAATTCTCGCCGCCATCCATGTCATCGAAATGCTCGACCGGAACCCCCAAAAATCGATGGCCGAGCTTTACGCAGAGCTGCCCAAGACCTGGGGCTCGCCGACCATGGCGCCGCATTGCGACGACGAAAAAAAATATGGCGTTGCCGATAAGGTGACCGGGCGTCTCAAGGCGATGCAGGCAAAGGGCGAATTCTTGACGGGCCAAAAAATTCGCGATCTCGTCACCGTCAATGGCGTGCGCGTCACCTCGGAGGACGGAACCTGGGGGCTGGTTCGCGCCTCCTCGAACAAGCCCGAGCTCGTGGTCGTCGTCGAGAGCCCTGTCTCGGAAGCAAGGATGCGGGAGATGTTCAAGGCGGTCGATGCTATCTTGCGCGAGAACCCGGAAGTCGGCGCATATAATCAGACGGTTTAGAGCGCGCGCATTAGGCCTGTTTACACTTGGGGATTCCCTATAGAGCAGGAATTTGATTCAAGGCTGAAAAAGCAGGAGGCCAGCCTTGATTCGGAAATGTCTGACTGACGAGCGGCGGGCTCGCATTGAACTGGAATGACCTGGAATGCCCAGCGATCCGGGACGCAGCGCGAAGGACAATCGATTGTTTGTCGATGCGGTTTTGCGGATCGCCCGCACCGGTTCGCCCTGGCGCGATCTACCAGCCGAGTTCGGCAAATGGTTCGCTGTCTTCGCGCGTTCTGGAGGTGGGCGCGAAAGCGCGTATGGGGCGTGTCTTCGCGGCGCTGTCGGACGATCCGGATTTCGGATACGTGATGATCGACGGAACGATTTGCCGGGTCCATCGACATGGAGCCGGCGCAAAAGGGGGACTCATAATCAGGCCATCGGCCGTTCGGGCGGCGGTTTGACGACGAAGATCGGCGCGCTCGTCGATGCTTTGGGCAATCTCGTCACCTTCACGTTGGTTCCCGGCCAGCGTCACGACGTCAATCTCGTCGACACCTCTTCGCGCATCAAGGGCATTTGATGCGCTTCGCTCATGAATGGCGTCGCTTGCGGTGCGTTTCTCGGCGACAAAGCCTTCGACGCCAACAAAGTGCGCGAGCTCCTCGCTTCAAGAAAAATCGAATCGGTCATCCGTCCGCGCAAGGAACCAAAGGCGGCGGCGGATACGACAGGGAGAACTACAAATGGCGCCATCTGGTCGAGAATTTCTTCTGCAAGATCAAGGCGTTCCGCCGCATTGCCACCCGTTACGAAAAGACCGGCGCATGCTTCGCCGCTCTGATATACGCGGTCAATATCGTTATCGCCACGATGATTGTAAACAGGCCCTAATCTGGCAGGCCAAAGAAGGCAAAAAAGATCCGAGCGAAAAGAAAGAGCGAGACAAAGGCTAGCAAAACTAGAACTAACGAACGGGCCTGCTCGCCGGACCGGTTAGGAAAATTCCCTTTGAAGCTGTCCCAATACCGGCGCCACCAAGACGAATTTGGCGGCGGATTATGAAGACGTAATGGCGCCATGAAAAGTTCTCCGCTCACCACCGATCCGCAAAACGGTCTGAAGCCGTCTTCGCGGTCCCTAACCCGCAGGCGCGGGCATCGAAGCCGTCGGGGCCATTTCCCAAGGTTCGCCGGTTATGCCACGGTCGGGACACGCGAAGCCCGCCGGCCAACGAAGACGCCGGATGTATTCGCGGCACTTGACGTCGCGCGCGAACCAATTGTCCATTTCCCGAAACGTCCGAACATAATCAACTCCACCGATCGGATGTCCTGGGTTCTCCATCCCTCATCGATATCACCCCAACCCGAGGCCGTGAAGGCGATACAGAGTTTTCGCTATTCCAGAAGCCGCGCCGATCGTAATCACGCCGGAGGACGCGGGGCTCGTCCTGGCCGACGTCTATGGCGAGGGCCTCAGTCCCCGCCGGCATGATGTACCGCGCTTCGGCCGGTTTGGGAATCCGCCTCCGATTCTGGCTATTCGGGACCTGCGCTAGCGCAAGACGTCTACGCGGGTGCCGACCTTGACGCGGTCGTAGAGGTCCATTACGTCCTCGTTGGTCATGCGAATGCAGCCGGACGAGACCGGCTGGCCGATCGTTTGCGGTTCATTCGAGCCGTGGATGCGGTAAAGCGTGCGGCTGAGATACATGGCCCGCGCGCCGAGCGGATTTTCCGGTCCACCTGGCATGAAACGCGGCAGATCCGGACGGCGGCGCAGCATCTGGGAGGGCGGCGTCCAGGACGGCCATTCGCGTTTCATCGCAACCCTCCGGGTGCCGCTCCATTCGAAACCGGGACGGCCGACCCCGATGCCATATTTGACCGCTTGATCCCCGGCAGGACGTAATAAAGACGGCGTTCCTCCGTCGAAATGACAATCGTGCCAGGCGGATAACGGCCATTGTAGGCAACGAGCTCGCGCGGCGGGGCGACAGCGCGCGGACGGCCTTCCAAGCCGGCCAAGGGCTGGCCAATAATCTGCTGGTACTCATAAGCCCGCAAGGGCACGCTGGTTGCGGCAAGCAAAAGCCCTGCCGTGCCGGCAACGGCCAGAAAGAGACGGCGCATAGTGAGTTTCCCGAGTAGCGAAAAGGCTTGCGTCAAACGAATCGGAGCGGGGATACTATTTTTCAGCGATAGTCAGCTCGCAAGGGCTTGCTTGGCCGAGGCGCGGCGGACCCGATTTTGATCGCGGCGTGGCAAAATGGCAACAGTGGCGGCGCGCCGACCAGGACCGGTTGGCGGGCAAAAATCGCAATGAAAGCGGAGGCCGGACATGTCTTTTTCGGACACCGTGCGGGAGCGGTTTTTTTTGGCCATCTGCTACACGGTCCTGTTCGCGGGGCTTCGGTGTCCGCTCGCCGCATGAAACCGACGAAATCGCCGCTTTGACCGATCCCGGCGCGCCGGTCGCGCCGCGGCTTGCCGGCAATGCTATATGGTCGACTTTAATCTTGGTGGCCGGTTTCGCCGCGCTGGTCGCGTTTACCGATCATGCTGGCTGATTTGCGCATCTATTGACCCGTCGCGTCGATGCGGCTACTCCAACCGCGCTCCTTAGGAGCGCGTAGCTCAGTTGGTAGAGCATCTGACTTTTAATCAGGAGGTCATGGGTTCGAATCCCATCGCGCTCACCAATAAAATCAAATACTTAAGTTAACTGCCTGGGAACTCTAACCCAAGTTGGCGGACCTGTAACGGACCAGGCTGGCCTGGATCGGTATTAGGCCCGTACCCGAGGCCAATTTTCCGGCAAGTATCACCTTGACTTAGCACAAAATTAGGCGTACTATCGCGGTCATCGGAGCTAACCAACATGACCTGCGATCTCGCTAACCCGATTTTTACCGATGAAGTCAAAGCAACGGCACACATGGAAGCCGACCGCTGGCCGGATGGCGCTTATTGCCCGCATTGCGGCTCTGTAAACGTTCACAAGATGGCCGGCAAGACGCAGGCCGGAATGTTTCTTTGCAACGAGTGCCGCGAGAAATTCACTTGTCGTACCGGCACGGTTTTCGAACGCAGCCATATCCCGTTGCACAAATGGTTGCTCGCCACTCATCTGATGGCCGCTAGCAAGAAAGGCATGTCCGCGCTTCAATTGAGCCGCATGCTTGGGCTATCCTATAAATCAAGCTGGTTCATGTGCCATCGCATTCGCGAAGGCATGAAACCTGCTAGCCCGTCGCCTATCGGCGGCGAAAATAAGGTTGTCGAAAGTGATGAAACTTTCATCGGCGGCAAAGCCAAGAACCGCGCCTATGCCAAGAAAGAGCCGAAGAAGCACGCCGTCATGACGTTGGTCGAGCGCGACGGTGAGAGTCGTTCGTTTCACGTCGCCAACGTGAAGGCCAAAACGCTCCGCGAAAAAATCGTTACAACGGTTAGCCGCAAATCGCATCTGATGACTGACGAGCTGGCGTCATACGAAAAGGTTGGCAAGGAATTCGCCAACCACGGCACAGTGAACCATTCAGCCGATGAATATGTCCGCCTCGGCGGTTTCGAGCATATCAACACGGCAGAGTGCCGTTTCAGCCTCATGAAGCGCGCGGTGTTTGCCACGCATCATTCGATCAGCGAAGCCCATTTGCCGCGCTACCTTGCGGAATGGGATTTCAAATGGAACACCCGTAAAATGAAAGATGGGGAACGTGCGGCGCTCCCGCTCAAAGGCGCAGAAGGTAAGCGTCTCACGTACCGGGGACCTCGCGGCGCCGCTCACGTTTAAGCAGAAAGCGCGCGCTTTTATGCGTTGGCGGTCTAAGCTGAAGCCGAATAGTGGGCAGTGTGATTAAGGCAGGCTGTATGGCCTTAAACTGAACCATTGACCGATTCGATTGCGCTCAATTCCGTAACCATTTGACAGAGTCAATAGAATATCACATATTCTGTTGTGGATAAACTGTTGCGCGCCAATGCCGCGCCCAGACCAAGTTATTGTGCGGAGCACCACATGGCCGAACGCCGCTTTCTGTGTTATGTTGAAGGTATAGGCGACAAATGGGAGGCGATCAGTGTCGATTTTGATATCGCCGTCTCTGGTTGCTCGCTCGACGAGGTTAAAACCCTCCTAAGGTCTGCCATCCTCACATATATTGAAGACGCAAATAAAGAGGAAGCAAGAGCGCGCAAGCGTCTCTTAGGTCGGCGTATGCCAAGACGGGTGCAGTTCGCCTGGGTTTTGAAGATCTTCGCGCATGAGCTTCAAAGGTTCCTAAGATCCCCCAAAAACGTGGACGCTCACTTCGAGGGGCGATATGAGTTTTCGTGCCAAGCCTGAAATGTTCATTCGGGGAGTTTATCAATATCATCAGAGATCATGGATTCATACTTCTGCGACATGACAGCACAAGCCATCAACGTTGGAAGCGCATGGATGGAGGAACGGTTTATTATATTGATATTGCTTGCCATACAGATAGTAAGAATATCTCCACTGGTACTCTGCGATCTATGATCCGGCAATCTGGACTTCCGAAAAAGCTTTTCCGGAAATAATCGCTGGGCAAGCGTCGCCCACTCCGCCTTATTCAACCTGGCCACTATCGGAAGCCGTAGCTTTTTTTTTGCTCACCTTATCCTTCGACTTCCCAAGCTTCATTTCGGAATGAGGCTTCGGCGGCGTGGCGAGCATGCGCTTTAGCGCGGCCTCGCGGCGGCGCACAATTTCTTCCTCGGGGTAATCGATGGGAATAGATTTTCGCGACATCCCAGGCGTCTCCAGGAGAGACTGGACCTATTAAGATTTATCACGTCCCGTGCCAAACGGAAGGAGGACGCCATCAAATCCCTTCGTCAGGAACTCGCACAGACAAAATCAGAATAATGAGGAAATCAGAATAATGAGATTATATTCTGCGGATACATTGGCCGGGCACTTTCTTTATGGGCTAGATTAGAGGAGTTG
Organism: Hyphomicrobiales bacterium; assembly: GCA_003244015.1. Taxonomy (GTDB): domain Bacteria; phylum Pseudomonadota; class Alphaproteobacteria; order Rhizobiales; family Beijerinckiaceae; genus Methylocapsa. The sequence goes on from QHBR01000271.1 coordinate 7,496, forward strand.
TTGGTTGTAATCACTAGCATATTACTAAGTACACCATATACGAAGGCTGGAATAATAATGTATTCTATAGTAAACTTTCATGTGAGTTTAATATTATTAATGAGCTATTCTCGCTGGATGAAAGTATAGTGAGCTTGAACCAAAATGGAATAAAATAAGTGAAAAGCTAAGAAGCTTCACGGACACAAGAGATCGATTGGCGCATCATACTATATATTATCAAAGAGAAGATACAAATCCATCATTAAGGCCTGTTAGATTGGATATGAGACTAAATTCACAAAAATACCTTCCATTAGACATTCAGAAAATATTTGACTTTTCATCATCTATTGGGACAGTCTTTAAAGATCTTAAAGTATTAATAGCCGCCATGGAAATCGTCCAGCGAGATACATTGCAACAAAAATCTTCCGAACAAGGCTCCGGTAAATCTTCTCCATAGGAGTCTCCACCGCGCCGCTCCCCCAAAGCATGCTGACTCCCGCCTCGATCATCTCGGGGGTAATTTCGATTTCGTCTGCGGGCGCGCCAGCCACGGTCGAATCGTGGCTTTGTACATTTGACATTTGGCTAAGTCAAGGTGATAGTTGCCCGGAAATGAGCATCAAGCGATCACCCATCCAAAGACCTTGCTCCTTGCGATTCCCTGGTACGGTATACGTAAATTGGTAAATAATATTTTCTGAATGACCAATAAGCTAATAAACATTCGTAGATTTAGATTCACGCATTTTGGATGTAAGATGGAACGTGAACAAGATTCCTCCAACATTGGTGTTTATACTATGGAAACACTATTATTCAAAGCGATAATTGCGTTCTTTCTTGCGCTGGGTGCACTGAGGATACTCCGAGCGATTTTTGTCATCGCTGTTGGCTTGCTGCTTGCTGTACCTCTCAAATATTTCGGCGATAGTGTTTTTGAACCCAGGAAAAAACCGAATTAATTTATGGATTGATTTCACCGCAAGGCGGCTATCCTCCATGTTTTGCGGCAGATGCTTGTTCGCCTAAATAAATCAATGGATAAAGGAGACGGAGCGATGTCTAAGCAGTGAGCCGGATTGTCAGCCCGACACGCAAACAATAATTAATCGGATTGAACCTGCCTTGCCGATCGCAGCTGTAAGCGTATAGTGGACCTAGTCAAAAAAGCAGAACAGACATGTAAAAACATGTATTGAGGAAAAGCCGTAGCGAGCATCGCCACTATTTTGAGCCATGACAGCATCAAGGATACGCGGCCATGGCGCGGAGGGCCCCTTCGGTCGGTTCGCCAATGGCCAATCCCCGCGCATGTCGCCTTCGCTGCAAGCGCAGAGCAACACGTTATACCATCGAGCTTACCACAAGTGCTGGCAGGGCCTCGCCCTCCGTGATGGGTGCGCGCTCTGGAGTTGTTGCCGAAAGCCGTTCGGCCAGGAAGGGCATGGGCCACAGTGAATGGGGAAGCTTTCCACCTTTAAAGTGACCTTTGCGATTGCGCTCAAGTCCCAGTACTCCCGAACTTGGCAGTAAGGGAAGCGCCATGCAACCGTCGACGCGTTGGGTTTGATGCTGGGGTTCGCGGTTTTGCCAAGCGGTGAGTCGTAACGGCACGCTCGGTTGGCTTGGAAAATGCAGCCGCTTACAAAGAAATTTCGAAAGCCTCACGCTCGCTATGAGACGGACCGTGGCGTCGAGGTTGCAAAGCATTCAAAAAGAACCTGAAATGAACAGAGACGGCAGGAGAATTCTACTAATTTCATGTGCCCACCGCCCACCTTAAAAATGGATGCCCCGAATGGAGGCGTCACCAGCGGTACGCCGGAAAAGGCTGTTCAAGGCACTACAGGGCGTATCTGGGACATTTAGGGTAGGCGGGGGCGCTGTGCAGTTGCCCAAATTCTTACAAAACCAATTCTAATCCTGCCTTGGTGGGCAGTGCAGAGACCCTCGCACGTCCGATTTATTCCAAGCACCGTTACAGACGAGAAGGTCCCTCGTCGTGGTCAGAAATAGCTGTGATCGTACCCGAATTCTCTGCCGCGTGACCAGGCTTGCATCGCCGGGCGTCACGATTTCGGCTCCGTAGCTCCGGAACTCGGTGGGATCGTCATTCGCGATGCCTTTGGGGGCAAAGAAGACCTTTGTGATGGTCATTATCCAACCCTCCAGAACGACTGACCGTCAAACCCGAACGATAGACAACGTCTCTCAGAATTTTACGTATCGATTGATTGGCCGCCAGGCCTTCGTACATGGCTGGGCGGCATCGAATATCGGCAGATCTTGGCCATCGTCAGGATCTGCTCGAAATCATCGATGAGCGATACGGCCGCCATTCGCGAAACGCCACCTCGCAGCTTCCCGTGGACAGTTGGCATGAGATCAGCGGCGATCCCACCTACGCCGATGCGATCCTCGCCCGTCCCGTTCACAACGCCCACCGAGTCGAACTTTCCAGCGAAAGCATGCGCCGGACCCGCAGCAAATAAAATGAGAAAAATATACCGAGCCTTCCACGAAATTATCGACGCACTTTCCGTTTGCCCGCGATCATCTTGCTCAGATTTGAGGGATCGATGTGCAGTTGCCGTGCGAATTCAGACAACCAATTTTGGCTATTTCGGCTTTTGCCAATTCCAATAGCCTCTTTTCTACAGATACCTCGGAGTTCAGCGCAGCAATCGCCGCTGCACTTGTCTGACATAAACGCGGCGATGGCATTATCCTGAGAATTTGCAAGGTAGCTGCATGCGTGTTGACGGCCATGCCGATCGGCAGAGGTTCGTGAAATCACCAGCGCTTCCTGAAAGCCGCGTCCGCCCAGGCTGAAAAACCCCACTGGTTACGCACGAACGGATGTTCGCGACCGCGTTGCATTGGCTGCTCGTTGGGAAGGCAAGTCAGCAACTGTTTTGGTACCGCAGAGCGGCTTGTCAGCCTGGACTGGCACGTCCCCGTGTCCGGCCCTCTTCCAGCAGACGGGCGATCATGGCCGGTCGCGATGTGACACTGAGCTTCGTGAAGATTCGTCGCAAATGCGCAGTGACCGTCCAACAGCTGATATTCAGAACGCCGGCTATCACTTTGGTCGGATGCCCATTGGCTACCATTCGGAGACTTCCTGTTCTCTCGGACTGAGCGGAGCGTGGTCCGGCATAACAGCGGGCATACGGATCAGGAGGTAACGGACCGTATCAACGGTCCGGTCTAGGATGAGCTCTTCGGAAGCAAAATCTTTGCAACCCTCTCGGAATGGTGCCTGTTTGCCCACAAGGCCAGCAAGTTGGCTAATTAGATCGTCAATTGGATCATGTGGCTCGGCCATAGCTTGCGCTTTCTCGCCGTAGTTTGGCCGGAGCGGTCTGGGAAACCATCGGTTTTTCCCCCCAAAGGCATAGGATGAAATCTCATCGCGAGCCGTAATTGTCGTTTGTCGCCGACGTCAAAATCCATTCAAATATGTTTATAGGATATCAGCCTCTCGGGGCCACGTCAAATAGCAATAGTCCGCTCGATGAACCTGATCGTCAAGTTAATTGCAGCCTAATACGGAAAACTTCAGTTAAGTTGTCGGTCGAAATAGAACGTCAAAAACGCATTGGCACTAAAATAAGGGCACCTCGAAAAATATT
>QHBR01000067.1 GCA_003244015.1 Hyphomicrobiales bacterium
CAAATGACGACACGCCCTAGCTCCCCTCCACGCTTTTGGCGGCTTCGTCGAGGAGGTTCGCGATTCTTGCAACCTGCTCCACGTCGAGCGGGCCTTGCGAAAGGCGCAGGCGCAGGGCGAGTTTAAGATTCTCCATCGCGCGAACGATTTGCGGTGCCGGGCCGCCGCCATGGCGGGCGTTGATTGCCGCGATGCGGGCAAAAATTTCCTCGGCCAACGCGTGGTTGCGTTCGAGTTCTGTCTTGCCTTCCGGCGTAATCTCGTAGAGTTTGCGCGGCCCGTCGGTTGTTTCGACGCGGATCAGCCCTTGCTCCTCCAGCAGCGTCAAGGCCGGATAAACGATTCCCGGACTGGGCGAATAAGCGCCGCCGAGGCGATCCTCGATCGCCTTGATGATTTCATAGCCGTGCGATGGCTTTTCGCCGATCAGTTTCAGGATGATCAGGCGGACATCGCCCTGGCCGAAAAAACGAGGGCGAGCACCGAAGAGACCAAAATGGCGATGCAAACGGCCGCCGCCGGAAGCACTATCATTTTGCGGGCAGGCACGGGAATAAGGGTGGAAACGCATGGGAAACTCCTGGCAATCGCCGGTTGAATGGTTCAAGATATATCCTGATTAGATATATCGAGATATAGCGACTACAAGAGGTGTCGGCGAAATTTTTGTGTGCCGGCCGGGCAGCCGCTTTCGGTTTCTCCTCGGCCAGACCAAGACCAACACCTAACACCCGCAAAAAAACTTGTGACCGTGACATCTCTGCCATATCGCGGCGAAGGTTTCTCCATTACAAAGTCCGAGTCTCGCCATCTCGCTTTCGATTCGGTCCAAAAATGTCCTTTCTAACTCGCCGCATGATGATCGCCGGAGCTTCGGCCTCCGCCGCGAGCTGTCTCGCCGGATGCGTCGGCACGAACCCCAATCCTTCGCTAAATGCCGCCGCGATTCCGGCCGCGCCGCCTCCTCCGCCTGCGAACCCTGCCATGGCAGAAGCCATGGAGCCGCAAGACAAAGAGATCTATGCGGAGATCAAAGACGCCGCCTTCACCGTCCCCGCCGTCAAATTGGCGCAGGTCGATCCGGCGTTTTTGCGCAAGAATGTCAGCTATGACAGTAAGGAAGCGCCGGGCACGATCATGATCGATCCCGCCAATCACTATCTCTACCATGTCGAGGACGGCGGCAGGGCAACCCGCTATGGCGTCGGAGTCGGACGCGACGGATTCCGCTGGGCGGGGGAGGCAACGATCAAGACCAAACAGGAATGGCCGGACTGGTATCCGCCGAAGGAAATGATCGAGCGTAGGCCCGACCTCAACAAAGTGATGGTGGAGCTGCAAAGCGGGGTTGGAATGCACGGCGGCCCCGCCAACCCGCTCGGCGCCCGCGCCATGTATCTTTGGCAAGGGAACAAGGACACATATTTTCGCATCCATGGCACGAATGAGCCCTGGACCATCGGGCTGAGTCAATCTTCTGGCTGCATTCGCATGATTAACCAGGACGCGATGGATCTCTATCAGAAAACGCCGGTCGGCACGAAAGTCGTGGTGCTCGGATCGCCGGGGGCCCTGGCGGTAAAGGACACGCGCGCCTGAGCTTGCGAATTATCTTTGGCAGCCGCCGCAATAAAATGTGGCGCGGCCCGATTGGGTGATCCGCCCGACCTTGCTGCCGCATCGCGCGCAGGGCTCATGGTCCCGGCCATAGACACGAAGACTATGCTGGAAATAGCCGAGCGCGCCATCGGTCTTGCGATGATCGCGCAGCGAGGACCCACCCGCCGCCACCGCCTCCTCGAGGACCTCGCGAATGACGCGCGCTAGAAGCGTTGCGCGTTTGCTTGGGCCGCCATTCTTGCCCGCGAGGCTTGCGGCGGAGCGGCGGGGCGAAAGCCCCGCCCGGTGCAATGCCTCGCAGACATAAATATTGCCAAGACCAGCGATCAAACTCTGATCGAGGAGCGCGGTCTTGAGCGAATTTGTCTTCCCGGCAAAAAGCCTGGCCAGGGCTTGCCCGTCGAATTCGTCGCCGAGCGGCTCTATTCCGATGTTTTTGAACAGTGGATGCGCGGAAAATTCCGGACGCGGGATCAACTGCATGAAACCGAAGCGGCGGGGATCGTTATAAACGATACGCGCGCCGGTCGAGAGATCGAACGTGACATGATTGTGCAGGGAATTTTTCCCGCCCGCGCCGGGGATTGGCCCGCAGGCTTGTTCGATGCTGAAAGATCCTGACATGCCAAGGTGCATGACGAGGACGTCGGCGCCGTCGAGATCGGCGATGAGATATTTTGCCCGCCGCCGGAGCGCCTCGACGCGCCGGCCAGTGAGGCGCTCAGTGAAACGCTCCGGAAATGGAAACCGCAGATCCGGCCGCCGCTGCTCGACTGCTTCGAGCCGCGCCCCGACCATCGCGGCCTCAAGCCCCTGGCGGACGGTTTCGACTTCAGGCAGTTCCGGCATTTGTCGGCATCCGTGTTTAGGACGATGACAGTTGCGCCGCAATTGCCGTGCCGGTCAACCGAAATAGATGTAAATGCACAGTCAAAGCTCGGCGTGAGCTATCGCCGAATTTTGGTGATGGTCGCTTGGGTCAGGCGGCGGCTTTGGCTTGA
>QHBR01000035.1 GCA_003244015.1 Hyphomicrobiales bacterium
CGCGGATTATGCTCTGGCCGCCAACATCTTGGCACATCGATGCCGTTGGGCGGGGGCGTCCACATCATCATTCCAACAGGCTGCGCCAGCTGGAACCTTTGACCGGCTTCGCTTCAGCTCGTCGTAGCGGATGGCGCCCGCGGCTTCTGGAAAGCCATTGGCGAAGTCTGGAGCAAGGCGCGTGAGCAACGCTCTGGGTGCCGACCGCGAACGTGCTCAACAACCTGCCGAAGAGGGTCCAGCCGAAGGCCAAGACCGCCTTGCAGAACATCTGGATGGCCGGGACGCGCAACGACGCCGAGGTGGCCTTTAGCTCACTTCATCGAACTCCATGAAGCCAAGTATGACAAGCTGCCGGTTGCCTCAAAAAAGATCCCGACGCATTGCTGGCGTTCCATGATTTTCCTGCCGAGCATTGGAAGCACTTGCGGACCACGAATCCGATCGAAAGCACGTTCGCGACTGTCCGTCATCGAACGATCCGCACAAAGGACTGCCGGTCGGAACAAGACCGCGCTCGCCATGCTGTTCAAACTCGTCGAGGGCACGCAGAACCCTTCGGCAAGCTCGGGACTGGCGTCGTCTCGACGGCCAAAACCACCTGCAGAAAATCATCGCCAACGTGAAGTTCAAAGATGGAATTGAGGCAAGCTCGCCTCAAGCCAAAGCCGCCGCCTGACATCAACTCTATGCGCTCTGCGATCATCAAGCCTCGCACGCGGCTTTGCCTGGAATTTCGCTTGCCAAAGGCCTTGCCGCGCAAACTCGAGCCCGCCAAACAAGAGGCGTTTCGCCGCCGCCTTTTGTTCCCTTGCGCGCAGGGACGACCGCTCGATTTCCTTGCGGCGAGGAAGCCACCGTCCCATGCGGCGGCTTTGCGCTTGAGGCGCATGGACCCTTGGGGGAGCGCTATCCTTGCGGACGCGGAAGTCAGCGTCGCGAAAGACCATATCCATCCCCCAGGGCGACCGTTTTCCGCCGCCGCGCGATTGCGGACGAGCGGCCCGAGCGGGCCCGCCAGCAACGCCAACGGCGTAATGTAAAAACGCGTTTCCCGCTCGATCCAGCCGCCGGTTTCGCGCAGTGCCGCTTGACCGGGACTAAGAATTGAATTTATAAAGGTCGAAGCAGAAAAACTGGATATGATGTAGGCTTAACCTAGATAGCCACGCACAAACAGCAGACGTGTGAATCATATTCGCGGCGAGGAAAATATCCAACTGCTACCACATGCCGTCTGGCCAAGATGGCTGCTTGTGACGAGGAAGCTTTCGGCGCAAGAGTACCAAAGGTGCAGGGGTGTGGATCCCGCAAGGCCGGTAAATAACAAACAAACTAAAGGAGGAAGGTAATGGGCGAGCTTCTTGAAATTGCGAGTTGGGTTGGGACGCCTATTGGCGGTATTTGCGCGATTGCCTTCGTCACAGCGCTCTATTTTTTCGGCCGGTGGGTTCTCACCGATTGAGGATAAGCAAGCCACTTTCGGGGTGAGCAAGCCCCGGGTTGCTCAGTGCGATATCCGATAAGCGCTTGCAAGCGCCGGGGGCTATCGTGCGTCGACAGGACGCGTGATAGTCTTGTGTCTTGAAAAAGCGTAAAGCTACGATGATCTGGGACGGCGCGATCTGAAACAGCAGGCGATACGGATCAATGACTCACCGCTTCGATTGCACGCCTGGCGGGGGGCGCCGGCTCAATCGAAACCGGATCGCGCGGCACGGCCTTTCTATCCGCGCGGGCGTATCTTTCCAGCGCGACACCCTTGCGCTCGCACGCGGCTTTGCCGTTTTTTGCATGCCGGTCACATGCCACCATGACTTGAGGCGCGCGTAAATAAACAACCACGGGAGAAAACCTTTGGCCCAGGAGTCAACGACGAGGATCGGAGCTAAACAAATTCAGATGGTTGGCGGCTTGCGAGCTCTCGCTCAATCGCGTTCATGTCGGGAACGCGGTCCCCAAGCTATGGGCCTTACGCTAGACACCAATGGCGTGATCGGCGGCACCAATCACGGCAATCTAGGCCGAATGGATACGCGCTCCGGACGAGAAGCGGGGCCTGGCGGGCGAATGCAGTCAATCTTTCCTGTCAACATCGCCATCGCGGACAAAAACCCAATGGTTCTGCGTGCGTTGGAGGCGCTTCTCGCCATGGACAGGCGCTTCAATCTTTTGCTGATGGCAAGCGATGGAACACATTTTCTTAGTTCATTGGCCCATCTTCCGGTGAGCCTGGGGGTCATCGGCTGGGAGTTGCCGCCAATTCGGGCCACGGAAATATTGCAGGCACTCGCAAAGCGCCCCGCGCCGCCGAAGATCGTGGTCTACAGCAGCACCAAGGACACGACGGCGCCTGCCGAAACGTTACGGCTCGGGGGGGCGGGCTTCGTCAGCAAACTTTCTCCCCCTGAACGCCTGCTTGAAGTCTTCGCGGCGGTCGCCTCCGGAGACATGGTGTTCCCGTTCGTGGATATTCATAAGGTCAGGCCGGATCCCCTTACAAGCCTAACACACCGGGAACGCGATCTTCTTGCCGCATTGGAATCCGGTCAGACCAATGCTCAATTGGCGCGAGAATTCGGCGTGTCGATCAATACGGTCAAATTTCATTTGCGCAATTTGTTTGGCAAACTCGATGTCCGTAACCGGACACAGGCGATCTGCCTCTACCTCGAAACGAGGCGCTGAGCCGAGCCTGCCGGCGCATCGCGGGGGATTTGTAAAAGCGGCGGGCGGATCGAGAGTATTGTGGACTTGCTCCCGTCGTGGCCGCCCGCTTGTCGTTTGCCGATAACCCAAAGCATGCTAATCGAAATCTGCGGAGGAGCGGGATTGCGCGACGGCGCCGTCCTGCCGCGGCCCAAGCCGAAGGGGTAGCGCGGGGGGATCCTAAGCAATCATCTGTCCGGTTCTTCGCGAACGCCGGATAGACGCCGAGAATGTGGTGTTTCGTCCCGGTAGCTCAGCAGGATAGAGCGGCGGTTTCCTAAACCGTAGGTCGGGGGTTCGAGTCCCTTCCGGGACGCCAATAAATCACCAAAAAATCGATAGGTTATATACCGCCAAATCTGCCCGAGGTTCAACGTCCTGGTGTCATGTCAGCGCGAGCTTATCGAGCTGGCCGAAAATGATACGACGCTTCCGGACGCCGCCAGAGCGGGCATAAAGGTTCTGGCCCAGCCTCTTGACGCGGCCGATTCCCTTGGGCTCCGATGATGCCGAACTCCGCAAGATGGCCACGCAGGGCGTTGACGCTCATCGTCTTCTGCTTGATGAGCAAGTCGCGCGTCTTGTGCAGCATCAGCGTGGCTTGGCTTTCCGCGCTCTTGACCGGCACGAAGCGCATCCCGGGGCGCGACATCGCTTCGCAGATCGCGTCGGCGTCGACCGCATCGTTCTTGGCCCCCGCTTGACATAGGGCTTGGTGTAAGCCGGCGGCATCAAAAGCACATCGTGTCCCAGAGCTTCTTAAGCTCGCGCGCCCAATGATGCGCCGATCCGCAAGCCTCCATGCCGACGGGACAAGGTTCGATCTGCGCGAAAAACTCAAGCAACTTCGAGCGCCTCAACTTGCGAGTCACTGCGGGACCGCTT
>QHBR01000346.1 GCA_003244015.1 Hyphomicrobiales bacterium
ATCTCCGCCTTTTGTGTCCGGCTTAAGAAAATCCCGCCTTCCGGCCAATGGCCGCGCGACGCGGGTTTGCCTTCGATCCGTTGCGCGAGAAGTGCGAGGGACAGGGCGTAGGAATCCGAATTATTATACGTCTTGAGAACCCAGTAATTTGCCGACAAAAGGAAAGCCGGACCGGCCGCGCCGGAGGGCAGGAACAAGGTCGCGTCGCCTTGCGGAAATGGGTCGCCGTCGGCGCTTTTGACGCCCTCCGCAGCAAAGGCGGCGAAGCTACCATGTAACGAGGTAAAGCCGAAATTTTTGGGCAGGATCGCTTCGGCTCCCCAGGCGAGGCCCGGTTGCCACCCGGATTGGCGTAAAAAATTCGCGATCGAGGCGAGACTATCGAGGGAATTGTTCCAAATATCGGGAGAGCCCGCTCCCGCGTAGCTGACCGCATATTTGAGATAGGCGGATGGAAGAAACTGCGGCCCGCCCATCGCGCCCGCCCAGGAGCCTTTCATCGCCGCGCGGGCAACGCCCCCTTTGTCGAGGATGACGAGCGCGCCGATCAATTCGTCGCGGAAAACCGGCCGGTCCTGGCGCTGATAAGCCAAAGTCGCGAGCGAGCGGATAATATCTTTCTCACCTTTTGCTTTCCCAAAATCCGTCTCAATGCCGAAGGCCGCGAGAAGGATTTCGCGTGGCACCCCGAAGCGTCGTTCGATCTGCTGGAGTTCGTCTTGCCATCTATGCAGGAATCCGCGGCCATGCGCGATGCGGCGGGGCGAAACGGCTTCGTCGAGATAGGATTTGAGAGGCTTGTCGAACTCTGCTTGGCTGTTTGACGCGGCGGGTGCGGCGGGATCGGGGGTGAGCCCGGCGAAAGCCGCGTCGAAGGTCGCGCGCGCGATCCCTTTTTCTGCGGCAAGCGGCCAGAGGCTTTGCAAAAACTCTTGAAAGACTTCGGGGGTGGGCGCCAGCGGCAAAACTGTAAGGAGGCGTAAGATCTGGATGTTGTGCCGCATTTGTCTGCGTGAACCGAACTCCACTTCGACGGCAACCGCAAACCCGCAGGCCTTCCAACGGTTATTTGGGCTGTTGCCGCTCGCAATGACCTCCTTGCCCATGGCATATAGGATACCCACCTATACCAACGTCAGTCCTGCGGAAGAAGGCCGGGCGTGGGCCACGTCATTCGCGACAAGCAAAAGCTTCTGAACCGGGTGCGGCGCATTCGCGGGCAGGTCGAAGCCATTGAGCGCGCGCTCGACGGCGAGGCAGGCTGCGCGCAGATCATGCATCAGATCGCCGGGTGCCGTGGCGCGATCAATATCCTGCTGGTGGAGGTGTCGAGGATCACATCCGCACTCATTTGGTTGATCCCACCAAGAATCCGGAGGCGCTCGACGCCGAGGCGGCGGCGCAACTGATCGAGGTCGTTCATAGCTATCTCAGATGAGGGTCTGGGCGATGCGGGAGGGATGATGAACGGCCAGGACACCATGCCCGCCGACGAACACAGCCATATTTTTCTTGGCGCCGGCCATGCGGCGAACGAGCGCAGGACTTGGGCCGCGATTTCTCTCGCGGCATTCATGATGGTTGCGGAGATCGCGGGCGGCACCCTGTTTGGGTCGCTCGCCGTGGTCGCAGATGGCTTTCATATGGCAACCCACGCCTTGGCGCTCTTGATCGCGGCCGTGGCTTATTCCTATGCGCGGCGGCACGCGAATGATCCCCGCTTCGTGTTCGGCACGGGAAAGCTCGGCGATCTCGCCGGTTTTACGAGCGCCCTCGTCCTTGCAATAATCGCCTTGATTATCGGCTACGAGGCGGCAGTGCGTCTTTTTTCACCGGTGACGATCCATTTCGACGAGGCGATTGTCATCGCGGCCGGCGGTCTCATCGTGAACATTGCCACCGCTTGGCTCCTAAGTGCGCGCGGCGGCGATCATCATGGCCATGCGCATGGCCACGGGGTTAGGCATCGCGGGGGGCACGACGCGCATGCGCATGACGAGCCTCGCCGCATCGACACCCGGTGGGGAATTTTGCTTTTGGAGGTATTCGAGGATGGCGTGCCGCCGCGTTTCCGGCTGCGCCGCGAGGACAATCTCGAACTCGCGTCAGTGCTTGGCGACAGAGCCGCCACGATCGAAACCGAACGCCCCGGCGGCGCGCGGCAGAATTTTCGCTTCGCCGATCGCGGGGCTTTCCTCGAATCGGTGGAAGAAATTCCCGAACCGCACGAATTCAAGGTCCGGGTGCGGCTCGCGGGCCTTGATAAATCGGATGATTATGAGCTCGATTTCAGTGAGCCCGGACAAGGCGGCGCTCTGTCCGACTCCGCCGCCGGACGGGACAACAACATGCGCGCGGCTTTCGTGCATGTGGCGGCGGATGCGGCGGTCTCGATGCTCGCGATATGCGGACTGCTCCTCGGGCGCTTTTTTGGCTGGGTCTTTATGGACCCGGTCATGGGCATCGTGGGGGCCTTGGTCATCGCCAATTGGGCCTATGGCCTGATCCGCGACACCGGCGGCGTGCTCCTGGATATGAACCCCGATAAGGCATTGGCTGAAGAGCTGCGGCGCACCATCGAGAGCGACGGGGACCGCTTGGCGGATCTCCATGTCTGGCGGCTCGGGCCCGGCCATCTCGGCGCGATCCTCTCGGTCCTGACGGCTAAGCCACGCGATGCGGAATTTTACCGGTCGCGACTCAACCGTCTCCGAATGCTCTCGCATGTCACGATCGAGGTGCGCGATACAATCGCTTGCCGCGAGCCGGCCAAAAGATCCCCTTCCGCCGCCGGATGACCGGCAGGATGCGGAGGATCGTCCGATAAACCGGCCTCGCACAAGAAAATTTGCCCACGATGAGGCGGATCGGCGTGGAAGGAGCATCTCGCGCGATGCTCGCGGCAGCCTAATTCTTACCGGTTTCGCAATAATGGCAAGATTTGCATAAAGTTGGCTGATTCGCGCGGTAAGAATTTCGATTCGGCCATAGTAGGAGGGATGGATGGGTTGGTGCTGGCGCCGGCGAAAAATGAAATTCGCGCGCGCGCGGTATGCTGGGATTTGCGCCGGAATTTGCACTCCCCTCCTGGCGGCCTCGCCGGTGCTGGGCGAAGCCGCCAGTCAAATGGGCGTGGCAGCTAGTTTGCGCGGCCATGCCGGCGCGGCGGGACTGTCGCTGATCGCCGGTCTCATCGTTTTAGCGGCGCTCGCCGCGCTGCTCCATCTGTCCCAGCGGCGGCGTTGGCTGGAACTTGAGGCAACCCATCAACTTGAGCTTGCGGCGTTGCGGGCGAAGCTCGACCGCGCCGAGCTTTTTCTTGGCGTCGAAACCCAGATCATCGTTGCCTGGGGAGGGCCGGGCGAGGACCCCGATATCGAAGGGAATCTTTGGCTTGCCGGGGACCGGTCGAATCCCCGCCGCGTGCTTGCTTTCGGGTCCTGGCTGCCGCCAGGGATGGCGCAAACTCTCGTCAACTCCGTCGCGCGGTTGCGCGCACGGGGCGAATCGTTCCACACCACCGTCGCGAGTTTGGACGGGCGGCATCTCGAGATCGAGGGACGCCCGGTTGGCGGCCTTGCGGTACTGCGGATCAGGGATGTCTCCGGCGATCGTCTCGATGCCGTCCGCCTCCAAGAGGTGCAATCGGCCACGCTCGAGCAACTCCACGCCTTGCGGGCACTGCTCGATGCCGTTCCATCTCCGACGTGGGTGCGCGACGGCGGCGGCAAATTGAGCTGGGTCAATGCCGCCTATGCCCGCGCGGTCGAAGCCAAGGATCGCGAGGCCGCGGTCTTGCGCGGCGTCGAGCTTATCGAATGTCAGGCACGCGAGGCGAGTGCTGCGTCGCGTGGGACAGGAGCAGTCTGGCACGGGCGCGCTCCGGCGGTCGTTGCCGGCGAGCGCCGGATGCTCGAAATTGTCGATGCGCCTGCGGGCTCCGGTTCGGCCGGAATGGCGGGGGATGTGTCGGAAATCGAATCCATGTGCGCCGCGCTCGACCGGCAAACGCAGGCGCATGCGCGCACGCTCGACCAGCTTTCGACGGCGGTTGCCATTTTCGACGGCGCCAAGCAGCTCGTTTTCCACAATGTGGCCTATCGTCAGCTTTGGGCGCTCGATCAGGCTTGGCTCGACCAGAAACCAACCGATTCCGAGATTCTCGACCGCCTCCGGAGAGCGCGGCTGTTGCCGGAGCAAGCCGATTTCCGGGCTTGGAAGGCAGACCTGCTCGCCGCCTATCAATCGCTCGATACCGACGAACAGGTCTGGTTTCCGCCGGATGGGCGGACGTTGCGCGCCGTCATCAGCCCCAATCCGCAAGGCGGCGTCACTTATCTCTTCGACGACGTCACCGAACGCTACCGTCTCGTTTCGCAGTTCAACGCCTCGATCCGCGTGCAAAGCGAAACCCTCGAGACTTTGAAGGAGGGCGTGGCCGTGTTTGGTAGCGACGGCCGCCTCAAATTGTTCAACCCGGCCTTCGCCGACATGTGGGCGCTCGGCCGGGGCGAACTCGACAACCGGCCGCATATCGACCGCGTCGCCCTGCTCTGCGCTCCGCTGTTCGCCGACGTAGATATTTGGGGCGCCCTGCGCGCCGCCGTCGCCGGATTGCCGGATCAACGCGTTGGGCTCGAACGCCGTCTCGCGCGCAGCAATGGGTCCGTGCTCGATTGCGCCGCCGCGCCGCTGCCCGATGGCGCGACCCTTCTCACCTTCATCGACATGACCGCAAGTGTGAATGTCGAACGTGCGTTGACCGAACGCAATCAGGCGCTGATCGGCGTTGAAAAGCTGCGCAATGAGTTCGTCCACCATGTCTCCTACGAGCTGCGTTCGCCCTTGACCAATATCATCGGCTTCATTCAGCTTCTCGACGATCCGGCGATCGGCCCGCTCAACGGCAAACAGCGCGAGTATGCGGGCTATGTGATGAAATCCTCATCGGCGCTGCTCGCCATCATCAACGATATTCTCGATCTCGCCTCGATCGACGCGGATGCGATGGAGCTGTCGCTCGATGAGGTGGACATCGCGCAAACCATGCGGGCCGCGGCGGAAGGCGTCCAAGACCGGCTTGGCGAATCCTCGCTCACCCTTCGTGTCGCCACGATGGAGGATATCGGGTCCTTTGTCGCCGACGGCAAACGTATCCGGCAGATTCTCTTCAACCTTCTCTCGAACGCGATAGGCTTTTCCTCGCCCGGTCAAACCATCGTTCTCGCGGCGATGCGGCAGGACGGCGAAATCCTGTTCAAGGTTACCGACGAGGGGAGTGGAGTTCCGCCCGAAATCCTCGAACATGTTTTCGACCGGTTTAAAACCTATACGACCGGGACGCGGCATCGCGGCGTGGGACTTGGCCTTTCCATTGTGCGGTCCTTCGTCGAACTACACGGCGGCCGCGTCGAGATTGATTCGGCGCCGGGAAAAGGGACGCGCGCGACTTGCATCTTTCCCTTACAAGGCGCGAAGCTCCCCGCAACCAGCACTGCGCAAGGAGCGTGAACGCAATGGCCGCAGGCACGGTCCCCAATTCCGGTACGATCTGGCCGCGCGAGCTGGAAGACGAGGGCGCGATCGCGGGGTTTGCCGCCGAAGTTGCCGGGCTCATCGGTCCTGGCGATCTCGTGACCTTGTCGGGCGGCCTTGGCGCCGGAAAGACGGCATTCGCGCGCGCCCTCATTCGTATCCTAACGGGCCAGCAAGACCTCGAGGTGCCGAGCCCGGCCTTCACCTTGATGCAAGTTTACAAGGGCTTGAACTTCCCCATCGTTCACGCCGATTTCTACCGGATCGAGAAGCCGCGGGAGCTCCTGGAATTGGGGTTCGAGGAGGCTTGCGACGGCGCGCTCGTCCTTGTCGAATGGCCGGAGCACGCGGGCGGCTTTCTCGATGCTGGCAGGCTCGATATCGAATTGAGGCTCGCCAAGGACCACGGTCCCGGCTACCGCGCCGCGACCCTAACCGGGATTGGAGCGTTCGCGGCGCGGCTCGCGCGCGCCAAGGCGGTCCACGAGCTTCTCGATCGCAGCGGCTGGAGCGGAGCCAGGCGTGATTTCATGCAGGGCGATGCGTCGACGCGAAGCTATGAGCATTTGGTGAAACCCGATGGGCGGAGCGCCATTTTGATGAATTCGCCGCCTCGCCTGGACGTGCCGCCGCTTCGCTATGGCAAATCCTATAGCGCCATTGCCAAACTCGCCGAGGACATGAAGGGTTTTATTGCGGTCGGCCAAGGATTGCGCGCGCAAGGCCTCTCGGCGCCCGAAATCATTGCCTTCGATCTCGCCGCTGGTCTCGCCATCCTCGAGGATCTCGGCTGCGAGCCGGTTGCGGGCGAAGGCGGCATCATCGAGGAACGTTACGCCGTTGCGTTGACCGGGCTCGCCTATTTGCACGGCGCCAGCCTTCCCGACACTTTGCCCCTCGATGGCAACGAGACCTACCGGATTCCAAGCTATGACGCCGATGCGTTGTCGATCGAGATCGAACTGCTGCTGGAGTGGTACGCGCCTTTTATCGCTTGCGCGCAGCTCGCGTCCAGCGCCAAGGCGACCTTTGTCAATCTTTGGCGCCAAGTTGTTCAGGATGTCCTCGCCGCGCGGCCAGGGTGGACGTTGCGCGACTATCATTCGCCAAATCTCCTCTGGCTTGCCGGGCGAGAAGGCATCGCCAAGGTTGGCGTCCTGGATTTCCAGGATTGTGTCTTGGGCCACCCCGCATATGATGTCGTCTCCCTTTTGCAAGACGCCCGCGTCGATGTTCCGCAAGACGTCGAATTGAAGCTGCTTGCCCACTACGCTTGGCTGCGGCGCGAGGAGGACGCGGGCTTCGACATGCCAGCTTTTGCCCGCGCCTATGCCATTTTGGGCGCGCAGCGCGCGACCAAGATCCTTGGCATTTTCGCACGCCTCGATGAACGCGACCATAAACCGCAGTATCTTGCGCACTTGCCCCGGGTCGAAAAATACTTGGCCACGGACCTGACCCATCCGGCTTTAGCCGAGCTCAAACACTGGTATGAGGAGCATCTGCCGCGGATCTTTGGTGGCGCGCGCTAACTTCAGCGGTGATGGGCTGTCGAATGTCCGCCCCGCTTTTTGACGCGCATTGCAAATGCGAAGATTCGAGAAAGGCGCCTTCGGTCGTTCCGTGCGGCGAATCGTACGATAGCTTGGCAACCGGCATCCCGATGTCCTCATTCCTGCCCGCCAAAGCCATGGTCTTCGCTGCGGGATTGGGCACGAGGATGCGGCCGTTGACCGATCGCGTGCCAAAGCCTTTAGTTGCAGTTGCGGGCAAGCCGCTGATCGACCATGTGCTCGATCGATTCACCATGGCCGGTGTCGGTACCGCGATCGTTAATGTGCATTATCTGGCGGGCCAGATCGAAGCGCATCTTGCCGCCCGGAAAGCCCCCCGGATCGTAATCTCGGATGAGCGCGAAAAACTGCTCGATCAAGGCGGCGGGATCGCCAAGGCATTGCCTTTGCTTGGGCCATCGCCGTTTTTTCTCGCCAACACGGATGCTTTCTGGATCGCAGGCCCAGCCGACAATCTCGGCCGTCTCGCGGCCTCCTGGGATCCGGAAAGAATGGATATTTTGCTGCTCGTCGCGGCGGCGGCAGCGAGCGTGGGGGTCGATTCGCCGGGCGACTTCAACATGGCGCCCGATGGCCGCCTGACGCGGCGGCCGGAGCGCGAAATCGCACCTTTCGTCTATACGGGCGTCGGTATCGTCAAGCCGGGGCTTTTCGAGCGCGAGACGAGGGATATTTTTCCCCTCGCGCCGTTTTTTTTCGAGGCGGCGAAAACCGGACGCCTGTTTGGCCAAAGGCTTGACGGGCTCTGGCTCCATGCCGGCACGCCGCGAGCGATCGAGGACGTGGAGCGCACCATCGCGCGCGGTGTCATGTGACGCGAACGTCTGCGCGAAGGACCGCGATCGTCGTAAAAAGCGTTTGACCCCGAGCTATATCTTTCGATCCAACACTTGGCCCAAGTGGCCGGCGGTCTTGCGGGTAAGCCGTTGACGCTTAGCGGCCAGATGACTCGTGTTATTTAGTTTTATAACAATTTTCGACAAGTTGATAAAAAATAATTGTCATTATTGGCTATTAGTCATGTTAAGGGTCGCGTTTCCAATGCTTCTCCTTTGTATTCTCGCTTGAGTGTTGCCTCCTTCAGGGCGTACAAGCATTCGTGTACTTGAGCGAACCCCAGGGCCACCGGGCCTAAAAGGCGGAAGCCATGTCCATTGCGATGCGATTCAGCGACGCGCCGGCCGAGGCCGCCGCGAAACTCCTGATTCGGCTTGGCTTGGCCGCTTTATTCGCTGGCCTGCCTTGTGCGGGAATCTTTTGGCGCGGCGCAATTTATGTTGTGTTGCCGGTCGGTGCGATTTTGATTCTGCTTGGCGCACTGTTGGATGCCCCCCCACATGCGGGACGCCGGCTCCGCGACGCGATTGTCTCGCCTGCCGGCGGTGCGGCCCTGTTGGTGGCTTTATGGGCCGCCGTGTCGGTGATATGGACTCCCTTCCCCGTAGACGCAGGCGAACGGTTTCTGCAGTTCGCCGGCGCCACCTCCCTCGCGGTGTTGGCTGCCGTCTATCTGCCCCAAAAGACCAAGACTCTCGATTTTTACCTGTTGCCCGCGAGTGTCGCCGCGGCGAGCGCGGCGACACTCGCCCTCGCATATTTCGACGCTCCCTGGTTTTTCGGCGGTTTCGCGTTCGACGAAACTCTGTATGAGCGGGCGACGATCACCTCGATCGTCCTAGTCTGGCCGGCGCTTGGGTTCTTGTCGCTGCGCGAGCACTGGATCGCCGCGGCGATCCTCGCGGTTCTCGTGGCCGGTGTGGCGCTCGCCGGTTTTGCCCAGATCGCGCTTCTGGCGATGGGCGCGGGCGCGTTCACTTTCGCCGTGGCCATGTCCCGCCCGACCCAGACGGCGCGGTTTTTCGCCTGGCTGTTCGCGCCCCTGATCCTTTTTTCGCCCCTGCTCCCCTTGCTCTACCGCCTGGTTTTATGGATCACTGGATTTGATCCCGGCGCCGGGTCCGCGCCGATGTTGATCTGGAGCAAGCTCATCGTCTCGCAATGGCCGCGTCTGATTACCGGGCATGGTCTTGACTTCGTGCATCGCGGCTTGAGCCTCGGCTATCTGCCCGAAGGGACGCCAAGAAGTCTCTTGCTTGTGCTTTGGTTAGATTTTGGCCTTGTCGGCGCCGCCGGTTTCACCGTCCTCGTCGTGCAAGCCTTCAGGGTCGCCGGGCGGCTCCCGGCGAAGACGGCGCCGGCCTTGCTCGCCGGCCTTGTCGCGATCTTCACGATCGCCGTTCTCGGTATCGCGACGTCGCAGATTTGGTGGCTTACTCTCCTTGATTGCGAGGCCATTGCGTTCGCGCTCCTTGTCAAGGGAGTTGATCGGGCGCGGCGGCCGGACGTGCGGGCGATTCGCGCGATCGAGCCGGAAACTCCGCAAGAGCCGGAAAAAAGCGCCGCGGGTTCCGTGGCTCCGCCGCGCCGCCTAAACGAGTTCGCGGATTCGTGATTGTAAAACGCCGGAGTCAGCGGTGATCGGGCCATCGCTGGACCGGCGGACGGCGTTCCCCGCGCAATGGCCGCCGAACAATTGCGAAGGAAGCGCGAAAGAGTTCTTGCGGCGGCAGGCCAAGCGGCCTTAACATTGGCGGATGATCGAGGCAGTCATCACCATCCGGAACGCGCGCGAAGGCGATGCCGAAGGCATCGCCGATGCGCACGATGCCGCTTGGCGCGACGCTTATCGCGGCCTTATTCCCGGCCGCGAGCTCGAACGGATGATCGCGCGCCGCGGGCCACGCTGGTGGCATTCGGCCATTTTACGGGGATCGCGCCTTTTGGTCCTTGATTTCGATGAAACCATCGGCGGCTACGCAAGCTATGGCCGCAATCGCGTCCCTTCGTTGCTTTATGGCGGGGAGATTTTCGAACTTTATATCGCGCCTGAATTTCAGGGGCTGGGCTTCGGCACGCGTCTTTTCGAGATGGCCCGCAAGGACCTGGCCGAGCACGGCTATGCTTCTTTTCTCGTGTGGGCCTTGGCCGACAACGAGCGGGCAACAGAATTCTACTTAAAACTCGGCGGAAGAAATGTCCGCCAGGCGACCGAGCGGTTCGACTCCGAAACCCGCGCCCGGGTGGCGTTTGCATTCGACTGATTCCAAGCTGATACCAAGTCTTGGCGATCATGACTGGTAAGCCCGGTTTCGGGTTCCGATACTCTGGTTCACTCCGTGCCAACTGAGGCGGTTGATTTCAATCGGGGGGCCGCTGGTTCTCGCACAGGAGTGTACCGCGACCGGCATCGTCAAAAGAACAGTGCTAGCAATCTCGGGAGGGTTGGGGATCACAATTCATCCGCACCCTGAGCGTTGCCAGGATACGCGGCGCGGCGTGAGTGTGTGGCACGAGACTCGATGTTTTCGAAAATCCTGATCGCCAATCGCGGCGA
>QHBR01000252.1 GCA_003244015.1 Hyphomicrobiales bacterium
CCGAGCCGGTCCAAAGCATCCACAGCTGATGCGTTCTGACGCCGAGCGCCGATATCATCAGGCCGCCGCACCAGCAGAGCGCAGCATAGACGCCAGCCTTGCGCGGCCCTGCGTGCTCGATCCAGCCGCCCCAGATCGCGGCGGACGAGCCGAGCACCACGAAAAAAAGCGTGAACATCCAGCCGAGATCGAACTGCGTCCATTCGCAATTCGTCGCCGTCAGCGCGGTGAGCGTGCCGAGAGTCTTGTCCCAGAATGTCGTCGCGGCGCCCGCGCAGGCCGGTACCTTGGCGCCGGTCGCGGTCTCAACCGAGCGTGACAAGGGCAACCAGAAAACGCTGAACCCATAGGCCATGCCGATGCAAAGGTGAATGGCGAGGGCGGCGGGCGGCACCAGCCAGCGGTTGTAACCTGGTTTCGCAATAATTCTTACGCGGCCAAGAATACCGTCGCTCGCGACGGCGGCGCCGTCCGTAGTGCCGGTCGTGTTCATAGTGATCGCCCCCGAAACTTGCGGTTTTCGCGTCAACACCCTTCTGCGGCGTCGACTTCCGCCCGCAAACCTATTTTGAAAAAATGACACGCAAATAACGCGCCATCGCCCTCGCGCGTCGCGCCAAATGCCCCTGCCAGGTTACCAAGTGTCGCCGTCCATTTCGCTCGCCATGTTCATGGTCAATGCCGCCCAGGTCGTGATTAGCGGAGAATGTCCGGTCTCCAGGGTGGCGATATTATCGGGTCACGCGGCTCGGCCGCGCCCCCTGTTCAGGGGGTGACGATGTTGGTATCGTCGTCAGCGCGCGGCGGTGACGGAGGGAGGGACCGATGGAGGCGGTCGCGCATCTCAAGCCACCGCAGGCTCGGAATATTGTTTCCAACAGAGCAATCGGCATGCAAGAAAAACAGCCGCGCCGTTAGCATCGTTGGCCCCACTTAATCAGCGCTTTGGTTCCGTCTAAATGCCCTTGATTTACCCCAGGCGCCTGCGCGGCTGGCGCTTCATCCTGTTCAACATCGTGCTCGGCCTTGGGCACATGACTGTATTGTTCAGTTTAGGGTCCTACATTGCGCTTTTGCCACATGTGACCGGCGATTTGGGAGGGGTGCTGCCGAGCTTCGGCGCCTGGGCGCAAACGGATTTCATAATCGCCTTAGCGCTGGCCTTTCCCATAAGCCGCTGGCTATCGGGCCGATTTGGCGATTATCGCGTGTTCATCGCGGCCTGTGTCGTCTACGCCCTGGCGTCTTATCTGTGTGCTCTCAGCGAAACTTTATGGTTATTTCTGCCTGCGCGCGTTTTTCTTGGGCTCGCGGGCGGCATTACCCTTCCCATCGGCCAGGCCCTAATGCTGCAAGAATATCCACCACGGCTCAAATCGGTGGGTTTGGGGGTTTGGGGACTATTCACCGTGATGCCGTTCACCATCGCCTTTCCCGTGGGCGGCTGGATCGCCGGCGAACTCGGCTGGCGTTACCTTTTTTATTTAAATATCCCGGTCGTCTTGGCGATCGCCGGGGTCACCGGCGCGCTGATTTATGGCCGGGGCTTCCATCGCCGCATCACCCGCTTCGATAGCATCGGCTTCATTCTCCTCGCTGTGGTCCTCGGCGGCGTGCAGACCATCCTCAATCAGGGCAATGATTTCGAATGGTTCCAATCACCCTTCCTGAGCGGCGTGCTCCTTACCGTCATCGTGGCCCTGCCGTGTTTCATCGTATGGGAACTAGGAGAGCGCCATCCCGCTGTCGACGTCAGGTTGTTTGCCCACCGCAATTTCGCGATCGGCGTGGCCTGCCTGACGCTGGGATTTCTCGCTATCCAAGGATTGCTTTCATTGTTCATAGTCCAGCTTCAATTGATTCTGGGATATTCCTCTTTTCTCGCCGCCATGGTTTTTCTGCCCATCATTCTATTCGCGGCGCCGCTGACCGCGATGATGCACGAGATTTGTAAACTGGCCGATGTTCGCTTTATCGCCTGCCTCAATCTGTTGGGGTTTGCGTTCACCTTGTTCTGGATAGGCCTGTTCGACGTCCCCGCTTTCTACGATCAGATTTTTTGGCCCATGCTGACCCTGGGCTTTTTCCTGGGCACTTTTTTCGTGCCGCTGACCGTGCTCACGCTGTACGGTTTGCCGAGCCGGCCGCTGATACGTGCAGCCGAGGAGGCGGCCCTGTTGCGGATTGCGGCAGGCGCCTTCGGCATCACCCTGCAGGGAGTGATTTTGTACCGGCGGACACCTTTTCATCAACTCGATCTCGCGGATTTTTTTGGGGGACGGCGGTTCGCTTCCCTCGATTTGTTGCAACAGTTCTCCAGCAAACTGGAAAACTCCGGCCTCAGTGCGGGCATGGTGACGAGCCGGCTCGGGGCTCTCATCGATCAGCAAGCAGCCCTCTTAGCACTAAATGACGCATTTCTGTTGTCCAGCTTCGTCTTTCTCGGATTGGCCGCGCTCGTGTGGCTCGCCCATCCCACCCATGTCGAATATGCGACCCGCGCGGAAGAGTTGAGGGAACTCCGCGCCGAAGAATTGATGGACCAGCCATGATCCGCTGGTTCTTATCGCTGGTTCCCGGCTTCGGAGTCCCGCTGCTGCTTGCGGGATGCGCCTCGATGCCGTCCGGAGGGGAACGCGCCGAGTTCCTGGACCCCCCATCCATGGAGCTCACCTTGTCGAAGGCCGGCCGGCAAGAAGCGGCCGCCCCTGTTAAGGCCTGGCCGGATGAGCAATGGTGGTGGCAGTTCAAAAGCCCCGACCTCGACCGGATCGTGGAGGTCGCTCTCAAGCAAAATCCCGGCCTCAAGAAAGCATACGCCCGGCTCGGCGAGGCGGACTCCTTGGCACAGGTCGAAGGCGCAAGGCTTCTGCCGTGGTTGGATGCGGATAACACATTCAGGCAGCTTCGCTATGCCAAGCATGGTGTTGTCGCCTCGTACAACCCTGCTTTGGGTGGCGCAGAGAAAACATCGGACACCCTCAATGCTATAAGTTTGAGGTATGAATTCGATTTTTGGGGGAAAAATCGCGCTGCTCTCGAAGCGGCTTTGGGAGAGGCGGCGGCCGAGGAGGCGGAATTGGCCGAAGCCCGGCTGCTGCTGACAACCGCGATCGCCCGGGCCTACATCCGCGGGGCCACGCTCGCGCAGCAGCTCGGGCTGGTCCAGCATACGGTCAAAGTGGCGCGTGAGTCGCTCCAGGTAGCGCAGACCAGATTTCATACCGGGCTCGGCGCCGCCGACGCCGTAATGCAGGCGAACCTCGAACTGGAGAACGCCATCAGGATCGAGGCCGCCACGCGCGCACTTTTGATCATGCAGCAGAATCTGCTTGCCCGGCTGATGGGCGAGGGGCCCGACGCGACGCAGAATTTATTTGCTGGGGAAAGGGTCATCTTTCCAGCAATGATATCGCTTCCCGAGCATCTTCCGATAGAGCTGCTCGCCCACCGGCCGGATCTTGCCGCGGCCATGCACCGGGCGGAGTCGGCGGCGGAGCAAATCCACGTCGCGAAAGCGCAGTTCTTGCCCTCGGTTGATCTGACGGCGGCCACCATGGGGGGGTTGGAAGCTTCCGTGTTTACGAAAAACATTGGCAGCCTATTTGGCCTTCTTTTCCGAGGCAGCGCCCTCAACTACGTGGTCGCGCCGGGCATCCATCTTCCCTTGTTCGAAGGCGGGCGTCTGCGCGGGCAATTGACGGCGAATCGGTCGCTCTATGACGAGGCGGTGGAGGTTTATAACGACGCTCTGTTACATGCTGTTCAGGAAGTCGCCGACAGCTTAACCAACTGGAAGCAGACACGCGCCATTGTTAAGGCGCGTAGTAGCCTGCTCAATTCAACACGTGGAGAAGTAAATCTCACGCAAGTGCGCCAGCGCAGTGGTCTCAACGATCGCCGCGAGATACTGACTATCCAGCACGGGTTTCTTGATGAGGAATACGCGCTGAAGGCTAGCGAAGCCGACCATTTGCTTGCGACAGTGGATCTGATCCAAGCTTTGGGCGGCGGCTATGCGAACGGCATCGATTTGCCCCGTCCGCAGCTGGCGCCGGAGGAGGCCTTGTCAGGCTTGGAAACCCAAACCCCCGCATGGGCATTGGAAAACGTGGCTTCCCCGCTCTCGCTTCTCTTTCGAAACTGAAGAGCGGAATGACGGCTTCCGCATTAATGTGAAATCGAACGCCGACTAAGTATAACATTTGACTCGCCCATGCAATTTGATCGCAAGACAATCCGCCGCCGCCGCAATTTTTTGCTTTCGCTCGTCGCATTTGTGCTGGCTGCGTGTGCATTGATCTATGCCGTCGATTGGTGGCTCTACGGCCGTTTCTCAGTAGTGACCGACAACGCATTTGTCACCGGCAATCTCATCCCGGTGTATGCCGACGCGACAGGTTTTGTCGCCCAGGTCTATTACGAGGAAACCGACTACGTGAAAAAGGGAGATCTGGTTATCCGTCTCGACGAGCAGCGCGCCGCCGCGGCTCTTGGCCAGGCCCAAGGCGAGTTGGGGCGCGCGGTGCGCGCTGTCGGCGCGCTGTTCGCGACGCGCCAGCAGATGTGCCAAAAAATTGTCTCTCGCACGGCACTACTCGACAAGGTGCGCCACGATATCGTCCGCTACCGGCAGGCGCTCCCGAGTGGTTCGGTATCCAAGCAGGTTCTGCAAAATGCCGAGGACCAAGGGGCGTCCCTCGACGCCGACTTGAAGGAGGCCAGAGCCGAATTCCAATCCATCGAAGCGCGGGTGGGCGGCACCAGCAGAATAAATCATCCTGACATAGAGGTAGCCAGGAATAAATTTATCGACGCCCATATCGAATTCTCGCGGCAGCAGATTCGGGCG
>QHBR01000097.1 GCA_003244015.1 Hyphomicrobiales bacterium
TATTCCACGCCGATTCACACCCTGGTCCTCCTTGGGAGCCAGCCACAAATCCTCGCGGTTGTAGAAGCCCTGAGGATCTGTCATGTGGAAGGTTCGGTACTGGTCGGCTTGGATGGCGAAGAGATCCTCCGGGTAGCGCAAGTGCTTTTTGAGATCCGCCGACAGCTGAGCCAGGTCTTTGAAAACATCTGTAAACGCGCGCCGGTAGACTGCCAGGACGGGGTCCTTGGGATCCATGACGTAAAAGCGAACGGTCCCTTCGTACATGTCGACAACGACCTTTACCGAGTTTCGAATGTAATTGAGGCTTTGTTCGAAGCCAGCCGCGTGCGGTTCCGCGTAGGGAAATTGATTCGAGACCGTATAGGCATCCTGGATCCAGTACAGCTTGCCTTCGCTCAACACGGCGTAGGGATCGTCGTCGAGGCGCAAGAACGGCGCGATCTGTGCCACACGTTCGTGAACGCGACGCCAGATCTGAATCCTACTCTCCGGCCCAAGATAGGACGTCAACAGAATGTTGACGTCGGCTTGGGTCCAGGCGAACAAGAGTCTCTTCCAGAAGCTGTCCAGTGGGATGCCCCCTTTGCCGTCATAGCTGGTATAGACATTGTCGTTGCCCTTGGGGTAGTCGAACTCTTTGATGCCGGTCGCGACGATCCGATATCCCGGCATCGATTCTCCGTAGTAGATGGACGGCTGCGTTATGTTCAGGCCAAACGCGGATTCGGCCGGGACATTCTCGAGAAGGTACTGCGGAAATCCTCCCCCGGAGGTCTTCGAGACGAAGTTCATGACCGCGCCATAGCCGTGCGTGAACTGCAGATACTGGTTGACCCAAGTTTGCGCTTTCGTGGGGAGCTCCGGCGCGAGCTCGCGGGCGGAAAGCATTACCTGATGATAGCCGTCCGCCAGGTGGTAGCGGTCGGTATCGACGTTATAGAACTGATAGTAAAGGCGTATCGCCTGGGCCTGTTGATAGGTCTGAAGCAGCGGCCGCGCATCCCATAGACGAATGTTCTGGATCGTGTCTTGATTTCTCGCGATCGTCTCGGACGTCAGGTCCGACAAGGCCGGATAGGATGTCTCCTGGATGGCGTCCAGCTGATAAGCCTTTCGCGTGAACGCGATGTAATTCTTCAGATAAGGGGTCTCGAGCGCCAGCTCGCTCGGCTGCACAATGAATTTCTGAAAAAGGTGGGGGAGCAAGAAGACTGCGATGACATACAGGGCCACGTAGACGCCCGATCCCGCGACCAGCGCTCCGAATCGCGGGCGGAAGAAATTGAGGACGAGCAGCGCACACCCCGCCGCCGAGACGCCGACCATGATCCACAAGGCGATCCTCGTCACATGATCGGCCGCATAGCCGGCTCCGTAGACGACGCCCAAAGTCGAGTAGACGAGGTTGTAGTGATCCAGGTACAGCCCCCATCCCCAATTGGCAACCAAAATGAAAAGAAGCACGGACAGATGCGACGTGGCATCCGGGCTCGCCTCGATCGTTCGATCGCCGTTCCCCCGCAGTAGTCCGAAGAACATGTAGGCCATACCAGCACCCACGAGCGCGACCACTGTCAACAACATCAGAGTGCTCTGCAACAGCTCATAGAACGGGAGATGGAAGAGATAGAACCCGGCATCGACCCCGAAGAGGGGATCGGACACTCCGAACGAGCCGCCATAACGAAAGCGGAGGTAGGTATCCCATTGCGTGTAGAAGCCAAGCGCAATGAGCAAGGCGACGACGGTACTGACCGTGACAACCGCCAGCTTTAAAAGCGTGGGGGAGAGATTGATACCGCTTGGCGCGACGGTATCGATTCTCTCGATCGCGATGGTATCGTTTCTCGCGATAATGGTGCGCCTCCCAGCCGCATCGCCTCCGCCGAAAGCGGCGCTGTATCTCGCCGCCTGGCGGAGATTGATCCACAGGTACAGAAAGGCGAAGACGAAAGACGAGCAAAACATCGCCCACTGAACCGACAGAAGAGTCCAGAAGATGCCGACGTAGTCGAGCTGCCGCATCCACAGCCATTTTTCTATAGCGCCGGCAGTGGCTACCAGGGCAACGATAAGTAAGACCGCAGCAACAATCACGAGCCGCAGCGGATGCCGGGAAAGGCGCCGCCTTCCGATAGCGCTATCCGTTCCGAGGGTAAGGGGCTTTGGTTGCTCGTCCACCGTTGGTTTCTCGATCATTGTCCTGTCACTCCAGTCGGCTTCATTGTGATACGCCTTGGCGATCGCGCCAAACGATTAATAGCCAGCCCTTAGATCAATTTTCGCACGGCTTTCCGCAGCTCGGGAATTACCGCCTCTTCGAACCACGGATGTTTTTGCATCCAAATTGCGCTGCGCCAACTTGGATGCGGCAACGGGAAGAATTGAGGACCGTGCTGTGAATATGCCCTGACAGTCTCCGTCATGGCTGTCTTCCGTCCTGTGCCCAAATAATGTCGATGGGCGTATTGACCGACCAAGAGCGTCAGCTGCAGGTCGGGAAGACGTTTGAGCAAGCGTTCGTGCCAACGCGGTGCACATTCCGGCCGAGGTGGCTTATCGGCTCCGTTTTCTCCGGCCCCGGGATAACAAAATCCCATGGGAAGGATCGCAACTCTCGCTTCATCGAAGAAGGCCGAGCGGTCCAGTTTCAGCCAGTCACGCAAGCGATCGCCGCTTGCATCATTCCAAGGTATCCCACTCTGATGGACTTTCCTCCCCGGCGCTTGACCGATGATTAAAAGCCGAGCGGTGCTCGCCAGCTGCAGAACGGGTCGGGGGCCGAGCGGCAGTTCTGTCTCACAAATCCGACAAGCGCGAACTTCGCGCAATATACGTTTCAGCGACATTCAGAAAGCTCTCTGTGAAGATCTACAACTCCCGCGTTCGTGGCGCACGTTTGCCTGCCAGTGATCTCGTCAGACCTGTATAGATCTCCCTTCTGGTAGCAGCAAGAAACCTATGAGACGGGGGATTTTGATTCTTTCGCTTCTTCGAAGAACTTAAGGGTGTGGAACCAGGCGCCGGCGGTGGCCTCGGGTCGATAACCACTTTTGTTGGCGGGGCTTTGAAATGCGTGACCGGCGCCGTCGTAGATTTCAATATCGACGGGTTTTTTGACAGCGCTCATAGACCTTTCGAAGGCTCGAACTTTGTCAGGAGGAATCGCGCGATCAAGAGAGCCAAAGATTCCTAGCACCTGAGCATTGATTTTCTGAATGTCCTCAGGGTTCGCCGGCAGCGGGCCGTAATTCACGACACAAGCAGCAAGCCGCGGCTCATGAACCGCGAGTTGAAGCGCCAAGCCGCCGCCCATAGACCACCCCAGCGAGCCAATGTGCTTTGGGTCCACGTCAGGGCGGCTCGCTAGATAGTCAAATGCCGCTTTCAGATCGCGGATCGCGCGATCTTCCGGAAGACCGCGCTCGAGCTTGCGAGCTTCAGAAGGGTCGGCCGTGACTTTCCCTTGGTAGAGGTCCACGGCGAGCGCAACGTATCCCTTCTCTGCTAGGTTCACAGCATGTTCCTTCACCCATTTGTTCAGGCCCCACCATTCATGAATTACGATTATCGCTCGATGGCGATTCGGATCACGAGGCAACGCGAGAAATCCCCCAACTTTCTCGGTGGCGCGCGGGAATGTCACCATCCGTGTTTTCGGCATTCCCGGCTGACGTGCAGCAGAAAATGACACCTTCTGGAAGGCGGCTCTCATGCGATCCCTCGCTTTTGAGTGCGCCAGCACCGAATGAGCGTATTCGCCGAGGTGTTGTGTTTCGTCTCGCCGATGTGCTTCCGCAGGCCGGACCGAAAGCAAGGTTGAGAAGCAGGCACTGACGTGACGGCTTGCGGCGAGTTGGTTCTTTTCTGATGACACCGCATCCGGATGCCTCCCTACCGCAACAAGGCCAGAGTTCTTCTACATACGTTCTCGACGGTAAAGCCATACTCACGCATCACGACGTCGCCTGGAGCCGACGCACCGAAGCGATCTATGCTCAGCACGTCACCGCGATCGCCGACGTAGCGATGCCAGCCCTGCGATGCACCCGCTTCGACGGCAAGCCGCGCATGGATTGACGGCAACAACACCTGGTCGCGATAACTCCGCGGCTGAGCTTCGAACAATTCCCAGCTTGGCATGGAGACGACGCGCGCCAG
>QHBR01000197.1 GCA_003244015.1 Hyphomicrobiales bacterium
CCAAATGAATCAGACCACTAGAATACGACATGCGCGAAGGATGGGTCGACAAGAATGCACAGGTGGAAAGGTGCTTATCGGTCTTCGCGCAAGGACACGACATCGTAACGGAGTCGATGATCTTTTCGTCATCCGAACTCGATCATCCCCCATACAAGGCTGAATTCGTTAATCGCGTCAATTGCCGGCGGTTTGCCGCCGTGATCGTGGCGGGAGAGGGACCTTCCGGCGTCATTCTCGAACTGCAGCGCCTGGCCGGATCCCAGCCGTTTTCCGGGCCGGAAATCGAAACGTTGCGTCGCCTAAGGCCGCACCTCCAGGAAGCGGGCAATTTGGCATCGCGCGCCGCCCGAACCCACATCAACGGGCTATTGGATGCGTTTTCCACGTTCGATTGCGGCGTAATTCTCCTAGATTGGCGAGGACGCGTCTTGCTGGTAGGCCCGAAGGCGGAAGCCCTACCGCGCTCAAAAAATTGATCAGCTCGGTGATTGATCAAGGGCCTGTCCCGGTAGCCGAGCCTCCCTGCGTGATCACCATCGCGCGACCGGGAGCATCGCCTCTCCTTGTGCATGCGGCTCCGCTGCCGTCTTTGGCCGCGGACCGGCTCAAGCACGCAAGAGCTGCCTTGATAATAGGTGACCGGGACGCGCATCGATCGCTACACGTACCAGACTTGCGTCAGATGTTCGGTTTGACGAGCTCGGAGGCAGACGTCGCGGTGGAGCTTGCAAGTGGCCATGACATCGGCGAAATCGCCAAGATGCGCCGGGTCAGCCCCGGCACGCTCCACGCCCAATTGAGATCAATCTTCGCCAAAACGGACACGCGCCGCCAGGCCGAGCTCGTGGGACTGCTTCTACGCTATTCCACGCTGCCGTCCACAATAAGCACAATTGCTCCTAGAGCGTGATCTGAAAAAGACATGCTCTCCTGGCCCGCCTCAAAATCAAGTCGCCGAAGCGGTGCCCGAGAACGAATGCGGCGCCGGGCTGATCGGCACCGCGGCGCCATTATTGATTTGCAGGACCGACAGGCCGCGCTCGTTGGTCCCATCGGAGCGGAAGCGAAACACGCCATCGGCGCCGTTGAAGCCGGAGCGGTTGGTGAGGACGTTTGGCGAATAACGCTGCGAGCCTTGGGTATGGGCAAGCGCGGCGGCGAGGGACACGGCATCGTAGGAAAGTGTCGCGATCCGGGTTGCATCGGAGTGATATTTGGCGCGGTAGCGCGCCGCGAAGGCATTGAAACCGCCATTTTCGGGCGCCGCGAACCATGCTCCTTGCAACCCTGCAAGGTTTAGGACGCGCGCGTCGTTCCAAAGACCGGTGCCGAGGAGCTGCACATGTTTGCCGTTGATTCCGGCTGCGGCCAGTGCCTGCGACATCGCCTGCATCGCATCGGCCTGTTCTGGAATGAATAGCGAATCGATTTGATCATGAAGCGCGGCGATTTTTTGCACCGCCCCGGCCATGGTTCGCGGCTGGTAATGTTCGATCGTCATGACTCTTATGTTGTCGCGCGCGGCGGCCTGCTGGAATTCGCTTTCCGCCACGCGTCCGTAGTCATTTTCCGGAATGAGGGCGGCGATCGACTTTTCGCCCTTGGAGGCGGCGAAATCGACAATCCGGTCGACGTAACTCTCGATCAGGAACGAAAGCAGAAACAGCTCCGGGCCGGCGGTCGACGTATCGGTCGAAAATGCGATGACCGGTCTTCCGCCGCCACGCGCCACTTGGCCCACTTCGCGCACACTCGAAGCAAACAGCGGACCGATGATCAGCTCAGCCCCTTCCGACAGGGCCGCTTGGGCGGCCGCGCGCGCCCCCTCGGGGGTCGAACGATCGTCCTTGACAAGCAAGGTAATATCGTTGTTGCCGGCCTCCGCCCAAGCCAGTTCGGCGGCATTGCGCAGGGAGGTGCCGACGACGCTTGGTCCCGACGCCTGAGTCATAGGGAGGATAAGCGCCACGCGCGCCGGACCGGAGCCAATTTGCTCGCCCAGATACGGCGGCGGCACGGACTGCGCCTGCGGAGCCGGCGCGCCAGCCCCACCACGCCCGAGCATCCCGCTCAATGAGCCGCAGGCCGTTAGCGACGAGCAAAGTCCTAATACCCATATTGCCCGAACGGCTCCGGCGCGACAATTGCGGAGAGGCCATAAAGCCCCCCTCCTGCCTTTCTTGCGCGGAAGATAGGTCATTCGTGCGACTCTCCAATTCGCGTATTTTGAAATGCTTTGACCGGGCGCCCATGGGCGGGCATTTTGGATAGCATGGAAATCTCCATTCTTTTTTCAGTATCAGTCATAAAATCAGGCCGGCGGCAATAGAAACGGCATTTGTCACCGCGCTTGCTTGCAAAAAAGGCGCCATTGTTCGATAGATAGAACAGTGGGGCGATTTATAGAACAACCAATTTGCTCAAGATAGCCGGGCGTTCCCCGGCGGGCTGGACACCATGAACGCGGGCAATGCGGACGGAACCGATCAACGGGCCCTGCAAGGCGCGCCTCCCCCGCGCGGCAAGACCCTTGCGCGCGCAAAAACCTCCGAGGGCGAGAAGCCGGGCGCATTTACCGCCTTCGGTCTCAGGGCCGAGGCGGAACCGATCCGGCCCGGCCTCCACGTGGTCGCCACGCCGATCGGCAATCTCGGCGACATCTCATTCCGGGCGTTGGCGACGCTCGCCGCCGCCGACGCGATCGTCGCCGAGGACACGCGGGTCACCAAGACATTGCTCGCGCATTATGGAATAGCGACGCCACTTGTCGCCTATCACGAGCATAACGCCGCGGTCATGCGGCCGCACCTCCTTGCCCGGCTGACTGGGGGGGCGGCGCTGGCGTTGGTCTCGGATGCCGGCACGCCGTTGATTTCCGACCCGGGCTTCAAGCTTGTCGCGGACGCGCTTGCCCAAAATATCGCGGTGGTTTCGGTTCCGGGCGCCTCGGCCGTGCTCGCCGCTCTGGTGGTCGCGGGCCTGCCAACCGACCGGTTCTTTTTTGAAGGATTCCTGCCGCACAAAAGTGCCGCCCGGCGCGGCCGCATCGATGAACTTTCGGCGATCCCCGCAACCCTGGTATTTTTCGAGTCGCCTCGCCGCGTCGCGGGGACATTGAACGACTTGGCCGCCGTTCTGGGCCCACGCGATGCGGCGATCGCTCGCGAGCTCACAAAATATTTCGAGACCGTTCGCCGCGGACGTTTGCCTGATCTGGCGTCCATTGTTTCCGCCGAGCCGCCGCCCAAAGGCGAGATCGTCGTCCTCGTCGGGCCGCCGGGAGCAGAGCCGCTGGCCCAACCAGACCTCGATGCCAGGCTCGGCAAGGCGTTGGAAGCCCATTCGGTCAAGGACGCCGCAGCCGTAGTTTCGGCCGAGACGGGCCAGCCGCGCCGCAAAGTCTATGCCCGGGCGATCGAACTTTCCGCGCGCATCCGGTGACTTCGCGGTAATATGTTCATGCTCGGGCTTTATCCCTTAGAGTCTGTCCGGTGACT
>QHBR01000385.1 GCA_003244015.1 Hyphomicrobiales bacterium
TTATTCCACGCCGATTCACAGGCTAGGCACTGATCAAGCAAAAACGCAGATGGCGATGGCCGGCTTTCGCGGCCCCCAGGCGGAAGTGGCGTTTCTGTTCTTCCGGCTGGTTACACCTGTCCTATTCCTTGCGATTTCCGCCTTCTATGCTTTTGTCGTGACCCACTTCGAGCTGATTGTCCCCCTCAAGATCGGCATCATCGTCTTGGCCACATATATCGGCCTGAAAATGCCCGAACTCTACCTCAAGAATACGATCGGCAAACGCCAGCATTCGATGGGCCGCGCCTTTCCCGACGCCATGGATCTGTTGCTCATCTGCGTCGAGTCCGGCATGTCGATCGAACATGCCTTTCGCAAAGTCGCGGGGGAGATCGGCGCCCAGTCGATAGCGCTTGCCGAGGAATTGACGCTGGTGACGGCGGAACTGTCGTTTCTTCCAGACCGGCGCTCGGCCTATGAAAACCTCGGCCTCAGGACCGAGTTAGACTCGGTGAAGCAGATCACGACCGTTCTCATTCAGGCCGAGCGTTACGGCACTCCTCTTGGCACCGCCTTGCGGGTCGTTGCCCAGGAAAGCCGCGATCATCGTATGCTGCTCGCCGAAAAAAAGGCCGCGTCACTGCCACCCAAATTGACGGTACCGATGATATTGTTTTTTCTCCCCGTGCTTTTCGCGGTCATCTTGACGCCGGCAATCATTCAGATCAACCACACGGCACCCTGAAAAACGCGAACCTCCCAGGGTCTGTTCGCACCTTTATGGTTTCCTCGCTCTCGGGCCGGCTCTTCGAGCTTCAGTTAATGAGCGAACCCCGGATACGATTGCGAGGCCCCGGCTGCCCCTCATATCCGTTCCGGGTTCCCAGCGACCGTGACGAGGAGCTTGGTGTCTCCGAAGAGGCGTTTTGACGCCCGTTTGGCGTCTTCTATTGTCACGGCGGCGATCAGCTTGTTGCGCTCATCGAGATATTCGACGCCGAAACCTTCGGACTGCAAATTGACAAGTTGGCGGGCGATCTTGGTCGAGGTGTCAAAACGCAGCGCATAGGAACCAATCAGATATTTTTTTGCCTTATCGAGCTCTTCTTCTGTCGGCCCAAAATCCGAAAGGCTCGAGATCTCCTTCTCGATGACAGCCATCGATTCGGCGGCTCGCTCGTTCTTGGTCGACGTGCCACCGTAAAACATGGCGGCGTGATCGTAAGTCACAAGCTGCGAATAGACAGAATAGGCCAGCCCGCGTTTCTCGCGCACCTCGCGAAACAGGCGCGCCGAAAAAATGCCGCCGCCCAAAATATGGTTGACGACCATCGCAGGGATGAAATCGGGGTCCCTGCGGGCGAGCCCCTCGCGGCCGAATCGAATCGTCGATTGCGGCACGTCGATTGGGTCGACATGGCGCGTGCCCGTGCCGGAAAAAGCGCCGGGCGCGACCAAATTGAGAGAGGCCTTTTCCGGCAGCCGGCCAAACACATCGTCGAGATGGCCCGCGAGTGCTGTCGCGTCGATCGCGCCGACGGCGGCGATCTTCAAATTGTCTCTCGCAAACGCCGCGGCACGCATTTCAATCAAGTTGGCGCGGGTCAGGGTTGGCAGAGTCGAAAGTTCGCCGTGCACAGGCAGGCCATAGGGATGGTTTGGATAGGCCAACGCGCGGAGCCTTCGGCCAGCGACGAAGTCAGGATCGTTCGCCTCGCGTTTCAGACCGGCGGCGATCTGGCTCACCACCCGATCGAGGGATTCCGCATCGAGACGCGCTTCGGTCACGGCGAGTTGCAGGAGCGCGAAGGCGTGGGCCGAATTCCGCGACAAGCTCTGCATGCGTCCGCTCAAAATGTCGCGGTCGGCGGAAAACGACATTTCGATTGCATCCTCGTCGAGGGCGCGATGAAAGCCGTCCGAGTCATAGGCTCCAGCCCCCTCGTCGAGGAGGCCCGAAAGAAGCGTCGCGGCGCCGGGCTTGCCGGCCGGATCCTGCGTGGCGCCGCCCTTGAAAGCGAATTCGAGGGCGATGAGGGGAATCGCGTAGTCCTCGACAAGCCAAGCCTCGACGCCGCCGTTGGAGACGACCTTCTGTACAGTCGAAGCGCGTGAGAGGGTCTCAGTGGCGGCAAGCGCGGTCATGTAGTTATCCAAAGATCAAGTATTTTGAGCAACGGTGCGCGCACAAACGAGTTCAGGGCGCGAGGGAGTCGATCATGTCCGCGCCTGTCGAGGCTGGGCGGGATTCAGGCGGCAAGAGAAAGCCCGTTACACTTCGCCGCTTGTCGAGCCAGAGCGTCGCCTTTTTCACGTCGTCAGGCGTGACCGCTTCGATCCGCTTGGGCCATTGCGCGACATCCTCAAGGCCGAGGCCCGCCGCGAGCGAGGCGCCATACCAGTGCGCCAACGTCGCCTGATTATCCTGGGCGTAGACTGCCTCGGCGACGAGACGGGTTTTGGCCCGCCGGACATCCGCCTCTTGGACTCCCTGCGCGGCGCGCGCGATCGCGGCATCGATCGCGGCATCGATCGCCGCAAGGCCGACGCCCTTCGCGGGTACCGCGAAGACGTAGAAACGGGTGGTGTCGACCGCCGTGCCGTGATAATGCGCCCCTGCCGAAACCGCGAGCTTACCGTCCATGACCAAGGTCTTGAACAATAGGCTCGTCTGGCCGCCACCCAACAATTGGGCGAGAACCTCCAGCGCCTCGGCCTCGCCGGGCGCGGCCGACTTATAGGACGGCACCAGAAAGACGCTTTGATGCGATGGCTGCTCCACCTTTTCGTCAAAGAGCGTCACGAGACGATGCGCGTGCGGCTCGGGCTCGCGCGGACGAAACCGTTTCGGCGGCTCGCCACGGGCGGGAACGGGACCGTAATATTTTTCCGCGAGGCCGATGACATCCTTTGCGTCTACATCGCCGGCCACGACGAGAAGCGCGTTTTCGGGGGTATAGAAACGATCATAATAGGCGAGCGCGTCGGCCCGTTCGAGGCACTCGATCTCATGGCTCCAGCCGATGATCGGCTTGCCGTAGGGATGCTGCGTAAATAGTGCCGCCTGCACGGCTTCATTGAGCTGATTGGATGGGTCGGAATCGGTGCGCATTCGCCGTTCCTCAAGCACGACATCGCGCTCGGTCCCAACCACCTCGCCGGTCAGGACAAGGTTCTTCATCCGGTCGGCCTCGTATTCCATGCAAACGCCTAAGTGCTCCTTGGCGACGCGCTGGAAATAGGCGGTATAGTCATTGGACGTAAAGGCATTCTCCTGGCCGCCGCAATCCGCGACAAGCTCTGAAAATTTGCCTTGCGAATTGGCCTTAGTGCCCTTGAACATCAAATGTTCGAGGAAATGCGCGATGCCGGACTTGCCCGGCGGATCGTCGGCGGAGCCGTTGCGATACCAAACCATATGCGTCACGACAGGCGCGCGGCGATCTGGGATGACGACGATCTCCAGGCCATTGGCGAGCTTTGCCTGGGTAATCGCCGGCCTCGCCAGTTTGGCTTGCGCTTGCGCTAGAGGGTTTAGAAAGACTTTCTCCGGCGCCGCCACGGTTTCGCCAAAAGACATTCCATCCATCGCTTTCAAAGGCGGCCCATCGCTGTCGAGGAAACGCGCGGGAGCACCGGGTGGCCCTTCGCCGTCTCTCAAGAGGGAAGGTTTGTCCAAATATAGGATGGAATTTCAAAAAGCGGCAAATTTTTATCCGGCCGCGCCGGTTGGGCAGCTTCCGGCGCGTCCCCGGCGTCTGGATGCAATCCGTCCTTCAAAGGCGCAACGGGGTCAATTGTCGACCGAGGTTTTGGGACGCTGCGACCGGACGTAGGCTCCCGGATCTGCCGCGTCCGGCTGGTCTTTCGGCGCTTCGATGGTTGCCTTGGCGACCCCCGTGGCCTGTCTGTAGCCCGCAGGTGGCTCGGTCAGATATTTGCGCGGCGGCTCCGGTCCCGGCTGGACGGTATCCGTTTGAAAGCCGGTCACGATGGACTTCAGAACTTTCCAAGGCGTATAGAGGCAAAGTGGCGTCCCGGAGCCCGCCTGACATTCGTCGGGAGGGCCATCCGCGGGCAGTGGGCCGCGGCCTTGCTGTAACGCCGTCTGAGACATTTCGACCCGCGAATTTGGCGTCACCTGGGGCGCGGGCCTTCGCGAATCCAACGCCGCTCGGCGCTCCGCGGCAATATCGGGATCTTTTGGCCAAGCTGGGCCGCGTACCGCCTCTTTCGGCGGCGGTAGATCGGTGCGCGGCGGAACGACGACCGGCGCCCTGGCCCGGTAATCGATCGAGTCTTGCTCCTTGTCGAACTGCATGCCGAAGAATCCGAGCACCGAATTGAACATATTGGTGTCTTCCTGCGCCCACGCCGGCGTCGCGCTGGAAAATCCCGCAACGGACAGGAGAGCGGCCACGGCTGCTGTCAGGCCAAGCCTATGCCGTAACACCAAGTCGAAGATCATAAAGTCTAGCCACTTCTTCATTCTCAAGACGCTCCGCAAATCCGCGATGTCCAAAATCTCCACACGGCCCCTGCCATTATCGTTTTATCCGCATTCAGGGCTTTTTGGAGGCGGCTGGCGGGGAATAACGCGTCATTCGCCGGGGGCGCGCTTGATCTCACGGGACTTGTTTGCAGGGGCAAAGGAATCGCAAATCAGGAGCGCGACGCCGGCAACGATCGCGGCATCGGCCAGGTTAAAGACATACCACGAGAACGACCCGGCATGAAAATGATAGAAATCGGCGACAAACCCATAGGCCAGGCGGTCACAGGCATTGCCGAGCGCGCCGCCGACAATAAAGCCAAGACCCAAGGCGGCGGTTTTTGTCCCCGCGCGCCATAGCCAGAGGCCGAGGAAGGCCGTGGCCGCAAGCGTAACGATAAGCAGGCCAAGCCGCTCCATCCCGTTTTGCGCGCGCAACAGGGAATAAGAGATGCCGGGGTTTTTGGCATAGATCACATCGAAGAAAGGCGCGAGTCGGACCGGCTGGCGCGCTTCGATTCCATAGACAAAGATAAGCCAAAGCTTGTTTGCCTGGTCGGCGGCGAGCGTGGCGCACATCACCCATAAGCCGAGAAGACGCGGCTTCATGGCCATAGTCCCAAAGCCCGCAATTCCCGCAAAGCCCGCGCATCGCGAGGACTTACATCGGGAAATTCAGGATCGCTGCCAACGAGCGGGGAAATTTTCCAGGATCGCGCACATTTTCTCCCCTCTGCCATGGCTGGCAGAACGGCGACACCTTGGGTGCCAGAGAGCCGGAAAGCGCCCATTGGTCCCTCTCCAGCCTCGATCGCGATATTCGAGGTGATACAGACTTCGGCGAAATCGATTGTCCCAAGAACGGCGCGCAAGCCCGCGTCCGCGACAAAGACCCTTGGCGCCGCCTCAAGCGAGGAACCGATCCGCTTTTGCGCCCGCTCGATCTCTAGCGCCCCGGTGACGACCGAACGGACGCGGCGGATTTGTTCCCATTTTTCGGCAAGCGCTTCGTCGCGCCACGAGGACGGAATTTTTGGGAACGCTTCGAGATGCACCGAGACCGCCTCGGGATAACGCGCGAGCCACGCCTCTTCCGAAGTGAAGGCCAGGACCGGCGCGAGCCACAGGGTTACGCTGCGAAAAATCTGGTCCACCGCTGCGATGGCGGCGCGCCGCTTTGCGCTCGAAGGCGGTTCGCAATAGAGCGTGTCCTTGCGAATGTCGAAGTAAAAGGCCGAAAGATCGGTGTTGAGGAAAGCCGTCAAGCGCGCGACAACGCGCTTATAGTCGAAGTTCTCATAGGCATCGCGGAACTCGCCATCGAGTTCGGCGAGGCGATGCAGCATGAGTCTTTCGAGTTCGCCCATCGCCTCGAAGCCGGCCGTATTCGCCGGGTCGTAATGGGCGAGCGAGCCGAGCATCCAGCGGATTGTATTGCGGAGCTTTCTATAGGTCTCGACAAACGTTTTGAGAATCTCCGGCCCGATACGCACGTCATCGGAATAGTCGGAGGCCGCCACCCAAAGCCGCAAAATATCGGCGCCGGCATCCTTGATGACGGTTTGCGGCGCCACGACATTGCGGAGCGATTTTGACATCTTCTGGCCCTTCTCGTCGAGAAAGAAACCATGGGTCAGAACCGCGTCGTAAGGCGCGCGCCCGCGCGTGCCGCAGGATTCGAGCAACGAGGACTGGAACCAGCCGCGATGCTGGTCCGAGCCTTCGAGATACATGATTTCGTCCGGGCCGCCGTCGCGCATCCGGCAGATGCCCGCGAGTTGAGGAAAATGCTTCGGATCGTCCAGCGTGAAGGCATGGGTCGAACCAGAATCAAACCAGACATCGAGAACGTCACGAACTCTCTCGTATTTGTTTGCATATTTGGTGTTTGCGACCATCATTTCTTCGTTGTTCTCTGCCGCTCGTCCTGCTTCTAATGCATAAAGAAATCTATAGGCAGATAAATCCTTAAACCAAGCATCGGCCCCTTCTTTTTCGAAAGCTTCTAAAATCGCTTGGTTAACTCTGGCATCTACCAGTGGTTTTTGTGTTTCGTTATCGACGAAGATCGCGATCGGCACGCCCCAGGCACGCTGGCGCGAGACCACCCAATCCGGGCGGTTTTCGATCATCCCGGTGACCCGGTTTTCGCCGGCGGGAGGATACCATTTCGTGACGGCGATCTCCCGCAGCGCGATCTCGCGCAAAGTGGATGCCCTGCCAAGCGCCCCCTCATCCTGAGGAGCGCGCGGAGCACGCGTCTCGAAGGACAGCGGCGCGGCGGAACCCTCGCCCTTCGAGACGGCGCTTCGCGCCTCTCTCCAGTCGCCCGCTTCCATTGCGTTCGCTTCGTGAACCGCTTCGCTCGCAATGGAACCTCTGGCTTCCTTCCGCTCAGGGCGAGGGTTTTGGGGAAGATTTTCGATCGGCTTATCGAGAGCGATGAACCATTGCGGCGTGTTGCGAAAAATGACCGGCTTTTTCGAGCGCCAGGAATGCGGATATTGGTGCTTTAATTTCCCGCGCGCGAGAAGGTTGCCTGCCTCGATCAAGACCTTGATCACGGCCTCGTTGGCATCGCCCTTGTTGCCCTTGTCATCGATGACGCGGCGGCCGATGAACCCTGGCGCTTCGCTGGTGAAGAAGCCATCGGCATCGACAGTGTAGGGGATGCGTGTGTCGATATTTTGTGCCAAAAGTGCGCGGCCATTCGCCATCCAGATGTCGAAGTCGTCACGGCCGTGGCTCGGCGCAGTGTGAACAAAGCCGGTGCCGGTGTCATCAGTGACGTGATCACCATCGAATAGTGGTACTGGAAACTCATAGCCCGGGATCATCTGCGCCAGCGGATGAAAGCAAGTAGGAATATCGCGCGGATCTACATTCCCCACACGATCGAACCCCTCGACTCTCGCAGCCTTGAAAACTTCTGGCGCGAGGCGATCGGCTATTACGTAGTAGTCATCCGCATTCACCCAATTGTTTTGTGGAGCGGAGGTGACAAGATAAAGTCCATATGTAATTTTCGATGAATAGCTGATCGCGCGGTTTGCGGGGATCGTCCATGGCGTCGTCGTCCAGATGACGACCTTGGCTCCCAATTCTCCAAGTTGGTCGGGAATCGATTGGACGGCTCTACCTGGCCTGATTAAAGCAATCTCTTGCCGAGTTCCCAGAGGGTTGATCGGAAACGCCACGTAGACCGCGTCGCTTACGATGTCCTCGTATTCGACCTCCGCCTCGGCGAGCGCGGTTTTTTCAACGACGCTCCACATCACCGGCTTCGAGCCGCGATAGAGCGTCCCGTTGGCGGCGAATTTCATGATTTCCCGCGCGATCTGGGCTTCGGCGGCAAAGCTCATCGTGAGATAGGGATGATCCCAATCACCGGTCACGCCAAGGCGCTGAAATTCTTGCGCCTGCACCGCCACCCAATGTTCGGCGAATGCACGGCATTCGCGGCGGAACTCGTTAATGGGCACAGAGTCCTTGTTTTTGCCCTTGGCGCGATAGTTTTCCTCGATCTTCCATTCGATCGGCAGGCCGTGGCAATCCCAGCCCGGCACATAGTTTGAGTCCTTGCCGAGCATCCGTTGCGAGCGCGTCACGAGGTCTTTCAAAATCTTGTTTAACGCGTGGCCGGTGTGGATATTGCCATTGGCGTAAGGGGGGCCGTCGTGGAGGACGAATTTCGGCTTGCCCCGCCCTGCCTCGGTAAGGCGCCCGTAAAGCCCTATTTCTTGCCAGCGGGCGAGCAGCTCCGGCTCTTTCTTCGGCAATTGGCCTCGCATCGGAAAATCGGTGCGCGGCAGGAAAAGGCTCTTTGAATAATCGGGAGGACTTTCCGCAAGGTTCCCCCCGCCCGCGCCGATGGTTTGTTTGTCCATGATTGTTTCGGGCCTGCTCCCGCGCCGCAAATCCGCGCCGATGACAAATCGAAAAACGATTTCCGGCCGGACCGAACGACAAGCCAAGCGGCTTTGGGGTTCAGACGCGAACCGGGCCCATAATTCGGACCAAAAGTAGATCGGGGATCGTGGCCATTCAGGTCTTCTAGCAACAGAAACGGAACGAATAAAGTCTTTTAGGAGCAA
This sequence comes from Hyphomicrobiales bacterium, assembly GCA_003244015.1. Taxonomy (GTDB): domain Bacteria; phylum Pseudomonadota; class Alphaproteobacteria; order Rhizobiales; family Beijerinckiaceae; genus Methylocapsa. The sequence goes on from QHBR01000385.1 coordinate 8,569, forward strand.
TGGCTAAAGCGAGGCAGATTGCCACGCCCGGCCGGAAAGTTGCGGATAAGCCCGGCGATGATGGAACTAAGCGTTGATTTTCACCGCCCGCGGCGGCTGTCTCTTCGAAGGATCACCCGCCTCGTCGGACCGCGCATGCGGTTTTCTTGAACGCAGCCACACGCGAGTGTCCAGGTCGAGGCAACTTGGGTGTGAAATCCTGGTACCGTCCTTGGTGGATAGAGCATGCCGATCCGTTGTCTCGATCCTGTTCTTATCGACCGCATCGCGGCGGGCGAGGTCGTCGAGCGGCCGTCCGCCGTCGTGAAGGAACTCGTCGAGAATGCGCTCGACGCGGGCGCCTTCCGTATCGATGTCGTGATCGAATCGGGCGGCCGGCGGCTCATCCGCGTCATCGACGATGGCAGCGGGATGGGAGGCGACGATCTCGGTCTCGCGGTCGAGCGCCATGCGACGTCGAAACTGCCAACGGGCGACCTTTCCCAAATCGCGACGCTCGGTTTTCGCGGCGAGGCCTTGCCATCGATCGGCGCCGTCGCGGCGCTCGACATTTTTTCCCGCGCGGAAGGTTCGCCGCTCGGATATGCGATCCGCGTCGATCAGGGCAAGAAACATGCTCTCGCTCCCTGCGGCCTGCCGCAAGGAACTAAAGTCGAGGTGCGCGATCTTTTCGCCGCGACCCCGGCGCGGTTAAAATTCTTAAAAAGCGACCGCGCGGAGGCCCGCGCCTGCGCCGATGCCGTGCAGCGTCTCGCGATGGCGAACAAGGAGGTTCGCTTTACTTTTGCCGGCACGGAGACCGCGGGCTTCGATTATTTCGCGCGGGCCGAGGGCGGCGAAGCTTTGCTTGCGAGGCTGGCCGATGTCGTCGGCTTGGAGTTTCGCGCCAATGCGCTCCGCGTCGACGCGGGGCGGGAGGGTTTTCGCCTTGAAGGCTACGCCGCGCTTCCGACTTGGCACAAGGCGAATGCGCAGGCGCAATATCTCTTCGTCAACGGGCGGCCGGTCCGCGACAAGCTTTTGTCCGGCGCCGTGCGCGCGGCCTACATGGATTATCTACCGCAAGGCCGCCATCCGGCACTCGTCTTGTTTGTTTTGTGCGATCCGCGCGAGGTCGATGTCAATGTGCATCCGGCCAAGGCCGAAGTGCGGTTTTGCGATTCCGGCCTCGTGCGCGGGCTTCTAATCGGCGCCTTGAAACAGAGTTTGCAGGCCGCCCTCCATCGCGCGACTCCGGCAAATGGCGCCAGCGCGCGCGATTTCCTCGCGCGGCGCGCGAGCCTCCAGAGCGGTGCACCCGCATATCGCGCGCCCGCCGCTGCTTGGGATTGGCGACAGTCTCCGGCCTATCCGGGTTTTGCCGAGGGCGCGGCGCAAGGTTGCGGCGATCTTGCGCTCGTTGGCGCCACACTTTCCGCCGATACGCGTGCGCATGAGCTGCCACCCGCGCCGGAAGATATCGAATCGCCGCTCGGCGCCGCGCGGGCGCAGATCCACAATGCCTATATTGTTGCCCAGACCCGCGACGGCATCGTCATTGTCGATCAGCACGCCGCGCATGAGCGGATTATGTACGAAAACCTGAAGGAGGCCCGCGCGGGCAACAACGTCGCGCGCCAGGCGCTGCTCATTCCGGCGATCGTCGAACTGGGACAAACCGATGTTGAACGGATCGAGGACGCGGGTCCCTTGCTCGCGGAATTCGGTCTCGTTGTCGAGCCGTTTGGCCCGGGCGCGGTCGCGGTGCATGAAATGCCCGCATTGTTGCAACCCGGCGACGCGGCGCGGCTCGTTTGCGATCTCGCCGTAGCACTTTGCGAGGACGAGCGCGGCGTCGCGCCGCTCGAAAAGCGGCTCGATCATGTTCTCGCGACGATCGCTTGCCACCATTCGGTGCGCTCGGGCCGCCGTCTCGGCGGCGATGAAATGAACGCGCTGTTGCGCGAGATGGAACGCACGCCTGGCTGCGGCCAATGCAATCACGGGCGTCCGACCTATGTCGAACTGAAACTCGCCGATGTCGAGAAATTGTTCGGGCGCAGGTAGAGCTTTTGCCACGTCTGTTTCAGGACAAGAGACCAATTTTTCCACTCGCGAGATCGTAAACCCCGCCGACAATCTTCAGCTCATTGGTTTGCGCGAAACTCGCTAGCAAGGGTTGCGCGGTTTCGAGCCGTTTCACGTTAAGCGCAACATTTTCCGTGATCGCGGCCGCGAGAAGATCGTGTGGCGACTTCGCTTTCGCGGCTTCGACCGCGGGTTTGATCGACTGAACGAGAGCGGGCAAATGTCCCGGCAGCTGGGCATTGTCCTCGACAACTTTGATCGCGGCGGAGACCGCGCCGCAATTCGAGTGTCCAAGTACCATGACGAGCGGCACGCGGAGATACTTCACCGCGTATTCGAGACTGGCGAGGCCATCGTCATTGGCGAAATTGCCGGCGAGCCGGACAACAAAAAGGTCGCCGGGTCCTTGGTCGAACGCAAATTCCGGGGCAACGCGCGAATCCGCGCAGCTCAGGACCGCGGCAATCGGATATTGCGACCTGGCCCTCTCTGCGCGTCCGGCGGAAAAATCCCGATGTGCCGGCTTGTTGGCGACATAGCGGGCATTGCCCTCCATGAGGCGGCGCAGCGCCGCATCGGCGCCGATCGCGTTGGGTTTTGGCTTTTCGGCGCCATCCTCCTTTGCGCTTGCGCGGTCAACACCTGCCGCGACGGCAAATCCCGCCGCAGCTTTCAGGGCGCCGCGCCTTGTAAAGGCGTGGAGGCAATGAACGGAAAGACACATGTTTGAAAACTCCCATTCTCACCCGTATTTCCCGGGCCGGAAAATGCACTTGAAGCCAAGCTCTGGTCACTTCGATGGACCTTTGACTTTCCCGCATCCGTGACCGGAGTATCGAAGGCCATCACGAACGTTGTTTTTCTCGGTTCCGGTGGACGCGAACATGCCTTCGCGCTTGCGACGAGAAGGACTCACCTCTCCCCGCCCCTTGCCGCGATGATCGCCTGGACAAGATAAGGCTCGATTGCCTGCATGGTGCGGGTCGAGGCGCCGCCAAACTCCTCCGCCGTCTCCGCGGCCGCGCGGGCCATCGCCCGCAATGCGGCTTTGTCAAAGAAGAGGAGCGCCAATTGCTTGGCAAGCGTTTCGGCATCGAATACCAGCGCGGCGCCGCCCGCATTATCGAGCGCAGCGTAAATTTCCTCGAAATCGCCGACGTCTGGACCATGCAGGATCGCGCAGCCGAGTCGCGCCGCTTCGACCGGATTCTTGCCGCCGCCGTGGCGCAAGGACTTGCCCGCGAAAATCACGCCGGTGCCGCGAACAAATAATCCCGCCTCGCCCGATGCTAAAGCGATAGTGATTTCCGGCAAGGTCGCGCTCTCGCAATCGCCCCCGCGCAGCGCCGCGGTAAGTCCTATTTTCGCGGCGCTTTCGGCGATTTCAAAAACGCGTTTGGGGTTGTGCGGCACGATCACGGTCAGGAGGTCTGGAAACTGCCGCGCCAATCGGCGATGCGCCGCCATCGCGATCTCTTCCTCGCCGGGATAGACTCCATTGGCGACCCACGCCGGACGCGTCCCGATCCGTGCGAGAAGCCGCGCCAAAGCAGATTGATCGACCGGCGCGGGGACGAAATCATATTTGAGATTGCCGGTCACCTGAACTTTTCGCATACCGAGTTTCGCTAAGCGCTGCGCGTCGACATTTGTTTGCGCCAAACAAAGATCTATCCGGCGCAGCAGCGCTCCGGCAAAGCGCGGAAATTTCCGCCAAATCAGGAACCGCCGCGCGGACAAGCGGGCGTCGACAAGCGCGAGGGGAATCTTGCGACGGCTGGCTTCTACGATGAGGTTTGGCGGAATTTCCGGCCCGGAGATAAGGACGATAGCTGGCTTCCAATGATCGAGAAACCGCGCCATGAATTGAGGCGCGTCGAGCGGCGCGAGCTGGCGCAGCGATGGCGGTAAGCGCGGCGCGCGAAACGAGCCGGAAGACGCATCGCGGATCGACAAAAGCACGGCGAAGCCGAGCTGACCCAGTTTTTCGACGAGTGGCGGCAAGTCGAGAGCTTGCGCGGCGCTTGCCGCGTGCAACAAGGCGAGCTGCCCATCCGGCCGGGCGAGGTAAGGCCGCCCAAGCCGCTCGTGGCGCCGCAAAAAATCGTCGCGGCCGAGCTTTCCCCGCCAATAAAGATATAATGGCCCGGTTAATCCAACGCCCGCGCTTGCCAGCCGGTAGGCAGAAAGGAGGGCCGAACCTTTCATGGCGGGCCTGGATATTTCAAAGTGGCGGACTCTCTCCGCGCATAACTTTTGTCGCGCAATCGAAAGATGGCCGGCGGACTCAAATCTTGTCCCTCGAAGGGTCGAGCAGACGATGCAGATGCGCCACGAAATAGCGCATATGGGCATTGTCCACCGTTGCCTGCGCCTTGGCGTTCCAAGCCTGCGCCGCCGACGCGTAGTCCGGAAAAATGCCGACAATATCGATCTTGGACAAATCGCGGAATTCGGTGCCGTCCAAATCCTTGAGTTCGCCACCAAATACAAAGTGGAGGAGTTGTTTGCTGTTCGCGGTCATGCGCTTCCCGGGCGGAGTTCCTGGCGGTAAGAGGCCGTTCCCCCATGTAAAGCTTTCGCGGATTGCATGGAAGGGTCAACCTCGCCTTAATGTTCCGGCGTGGCGTGAACGGCCGTCGCGATACGGGTAAAAGGCCTCGCGGGATAACATTACGGCGCCAGGCTTCGCGCCAACGCAGGCCGGTTTGAAATATATTAGCTGGGTATCCCCTTCACGCCCGTTTTTTGGCGAAGAACCGATATCGTTGATGATGTTGGAATATGTCGCGGGACGCACGGCGGCAGCCTGCCGAGCGAAACTAGGCTCCATCCCGGCCGCTTCAATCCCGTCCGTGCGGCTCGATGAGAAGCTCAAGCGGATAGCCTTGAAAAGCCTTGTCGATGGCGAGCACGACATGGCCGTGGAATTTCTCGACGCCCAGTTCGCCACGGCTCATAAAGTCGCTGAGCTCGCTGTAATGGTCGATATCGCGGCAAAGCACCCGCATCAGATAATCGATGCGGCCGCCGATTTTGTAGCATTCCAAAACTTCGTTGCGTTTGCGGATGGCAGCCAGAAAACGCTCGAAATCGCCTTCGCGGTGGTTTTGGAGGATAACCTCGACCAGCAGCATCACCGTGCTGCTGATTTTCGTAAGTTCGAAGTCGGCGACATAGCGCCTTATCAGCCCATCCTTCTCGAGCGCTTTGACCCGCTCCAGGCAGGCGCTCGGCGACAAATGCACGTCTTCGGCGAGGCGGACATTGCTGATCCGCGCGTCGAGTTGCAGCCGCTTCATAATTTTGAAGTCCATTTCGTCGATCATATGCCGGCGCGCCATCTCTTTCTCGCTTGTCGCCTAAATTTTCGAACGGTATCCGGCGTTTGGCCTTGGGCAAAATACGTGCCCGCGCATTTTTGCGCGTAGACGGGGTCTTGTCGCGGATATTCTGCGCGAAAACGGGCCAAGTTCCGGGGCAAGAGCGCCATCTTCCGTGCCATAATCCTTCTTGGGAGGGAGTGTCGATAGAAGGTCGCCATGTCCTTGCAAAGCCGCATGTCCTTGCCAACCGCCGCATCCCCGCAAAGCTTCATCGCGCGCGAAGCCCGCTTTGGCGCGAAAAATTACGCGCCGCTTCCGGTTGTTTTGGCGAGGGGCGCCGGCGCGCATCTCTTCGATACCGGCGGCAAGCGCTATATCGATATGATGAGCGCCTATTCGGCGGCGAGTTTCGGCCATCTGCATCCGCGTCTCGTCCACGCCATGAAACGTCAGCTCGATCGCTTGGATGTCGTCTCACGTGCCTATCATTCGGATAATCTCGGGCCGCTTTGCGAGGAGCTCGCGGGGCTCGCGGGGCTCGATTGCTGCCTGCCCATGAACACCGGCGCGGAGGCGGTCGAGACCGCGATCAAGGCCGCGCGCCGTTATGGTTATGAGCGGCTTTCGATCCCCGCCGGCAAAGCGGAAATTATTGTCGCCGCGGGGAATTTCCATGGCCGGACGACGTCGATCATAGGCTTTTCCAGCGAACCCTCCTACCGGCGCGGTTTTGGGCCATTCCCGCCCGGGTTTGTCTCGGTGCCATTCGGCGACGCGGCGACGCTTGAGGCGGCGATCTCGCCATTGACGGCCGCCGTTCTCGTCGAGCCCATTCAGGGCGAGGCGGGCATTGTCGTGCCGCCCGGAGGATATTTGGCAAGCCTCCGGAGGATCTGCGACCGGCACGGTATATTGTTGATTTTTGACGAGGTCCAGTCAGGCCTCGGGCGCGCCGGGCGAAACTTCTGTTTCGAACACGAGAACGCCAAGCCCGACGGTCTCATCGTTGGCAAGGCGCTCGGCGGCGGCCTGATACCCGTCTCCGCGTTTGTCGCGCGGCGCGCCGTCATGGACGTTTTCGATCCCGGCAGCCATGGCTCTACCTTTGGCGGCAATCCGCTTGCCGCGGCGGTCGCGCGCGAGGCGATCCACGTTCTCCAAGACGAGGATCTCGCCTTGCGCAGCCGCGTCCTGGGGAAAACCCTGCTCGCCGCGCTTGCCGGCATCGACCATCCCGCCATCGTCGAAGTTCGCGGCAAAGGGCTTTGGGCGGGAGTCGAACTCGATCCCGCGCGCGCCAACACAAAGGAAGTGTGTCTCGCCATGCTGCGGCGCGGAGTTTTGACCAAGGAGACGCATGAAACCGTCATTCGCTTCGCGCCGCCCCTGATTATCGAGGAGGCCGATCTCTTGGCCGCGGTCGAGATCTTCCATGACGCGCTTGAGGAAGCCGTCGCGCCCCGCGCCGTGAGTTGGGTTGGATGAACATTCATGTCGCAACCGCGCCGGTGCCGCAAAATGGTGCCGGGACCGCCGCAGTGCCGAATTCCAGACAAAAAATTTTGATGTGCGCGCCGGATCATTTTGGCGTGAACTACGTCATCAATCCGTGGATGCTCGGCAATCGCGGTCGCATCAATCATGCTCTCTCGGTCAGGCAATGGAATAATCTCAGAGATGCGGTTGCCGCGCATGCGGAAATCACGCTGATCGAGCCGCAACCGAATTTGCCGGACATGGTGTTTACCGCCAATGCCGGCATGGTGCTGGGCAACGTGGCGGTCGCGAGCCGTTTTCGCTATTCGGCGCGGCAAGGCGAGGAGCGCTTCTTCTGCCAATGGTTCGAGCACAATGGTTTTCCGCTTGCGCCGTGGCCGGAGGATATTTTTTTCGAAGGTGCCGGCGATGCCTTGCTCGATCGCGGCCAGCCTCTCATCTGGAGCGGATTCGGCTTCCGGTCCGATGAAACTGCGCCCGCTGCGCACGAACGCATTTTCAAACTCCCCGTCATCGGTTTACGGCTTGTCAATCCGCGCTTTTACCATCTCGACACCTGTTTTTGCCCGCTCGAAGGTGGCTATCTCATCTATTATCCCGAGGCTTTCGATGCCGCGAGCCGGGCGAAGATCGCCGCCAGCGTCGCGCCGGAAAAACGGGTCGCCGTCGCCAAGGAAGATGCCGTGCAATATGCCTGCAACGCCGTCGATCTCGATCGGCATATTTTTCTCAACGGCGCGTCGGAAGAATTGCAGGAAAAACTGCGCGCCGCCAGCTTTACGCCGGTCATCGTGCCTCTGTCCGAATTCATGCGCGCGGGCGGGGGCGCCAAGTGCCTGACGCTTAAATTGAAGGAAAGTTAAGGGCTACCTGTCGCAGGGTGGCCGCCACCGTGCGGGTCCGCGCGCAAATTCGAACGTCAGTTGCAACAGGTTCTTCCGCGTCACCGTCTTGTAAATTCGCTGCAATGCCTCGCCATTGCGAAGTTCGCCGCTGCTTTTTCTACCGCGACGCCATGCGCCGCCATTTGGCCTCGATGCGTTTGGAAATCGCCTTCACTCTTGCGTCATGCGCGGCCCAAAAGGCCCGGCTCACCGCCGCCGTGCGGATTCTTGGGCCACGTTTCGCCGCTGGCGCTACCGGCAACGCAGGGTCGAAAACAAACGGCACGGAGATCGAGGCCGCGAAGGGCGATCCCGCTGCCGCCAAATGCGCCCGCGCCCGGCCGCAATAAGTCATGGATAGGGCCGACATGATCTCTTCGCCATGTCCGGCGCGGTATTTCATCAGGGCGCGGCAAAGATCGCCGCCGGCAAGACGCCAAGCCTCGCCAAGATAAGTCACGCCGTAATGAATATTTACGTCCGGCCGTGCGAGTTCGGCCAAATCGCCCTTGAAACCCAGCATCGCGGCTGTTTCGGGCCGGACCTGCATCAGGCCGATCTCGCCGACGGCGCCAATCGCGCCTGGATCGTAGCCACTCTCGATCGCCGCGACAGCGTCGGCAATGTCGGGCGGCAAACCATTCTTCTCGGCTTCCGTTTTGATGAGAGCGTGAAAGGTCTTCCTGGCATCCGGTTCCTGAGCCCCCAAGGCTTGATGGAAATCAGGAGGCAAAACTTTAGGTAGCGCTTTATCCCGGCCATAATTGGCCGGCGGTGTCGGTCTTGGAACCGGTAAGGGCGGACCGCCCGACGGCGCGCCCGCTTGGGCGACGAAACCGGCGCATAAAATGACGGAAGCGGCCTTATGAAACAGCACCAGGTCCCCTTACCCAAACATTGCGACGATAGCTTTACGACGGTAGCCGCAAAAAGCTTAAAACCGTCTTCACCCGCAGCTTTGGCTTACCGCTTCCTGGCCGAAAGTCCAAATTGGTTCCTTGTGAAAATGCACTTCCCGGCGGCTTCCTTCCCGCCGTGCTTCGGCGTAAAAGCCGAGCCTTTCCGGTCCCCGTCGTAACAGGAGCTTGCATGACCGCAATCGTCGACATCGCCGCGCGGGAAATTTTGGACAGCCGCGGCAATCCCACCGTCGAGGTCGATGTCACCTTGGAAGATGGGGCGCGGGGGCGCGCGGCGGTGCCTTCGGGGGCCTCGACCGGCGCGCATGAGGCGGTGGAACTCCGCGACGGCGACCAAGCGCGCTTTTCCGGCAAGGGCGTTCTCAAAGCGGTCGAGAGTGTAAATCGCGATATTTTCGATGCCTTGAGCGGGTTCGACGCGGAAGCTCAGGGCAAGATCGACGCGACCATGATCGCGCTCGACGGCACGCCGAACAAGGCGAGGCTCGGCGCCAACGCCATTTTGGGGGTTTCGCTTGCCGCCGCCAAGGCGGCCGCCGATGTTTGCGGCTTGCCGCTCTACCGCTATGTCGGCGGGGTCCAAGCGCATATTTTGCCGGTGCCCCAGATGAACATCGTCAACGGCGGCGTCCATGCCGACAATCCGATCGATTTTCAGGAATTCATGATACTTCCCCTCGGTGCGCCTTCGCTGAAGGAAGCGGTGCGTTGGGGCGCGGAAGTTTTCCACGTGCTGAAAAGCGCTTTAAAAAAAGCTGGCCACAACACCAATGTCGGCGACGAGGGCGGCTTCGCGCCCAATCTGCCTTCCGCCGAGGCCGCGCTCGATTTCTGCCGCAAGGCGATCGAGGGGGCGGGCTTCAAGCCTGGCGAAGATATCGCCTTGGGGGTCGATTGTGCCGCGACCGAATTTTTCCATGACGGCAAGTATGTTTATGAAGGCGAGGGCAAAACGCGCGCGCCCGAGGAGCAGGCGCAGTATTTGGCGAAGCTCCTCGCCGATTATCCGATTGTCTCGATCGAGGACGCAATGTCCGAGGACGATTGGGAAGGCTGGAAGATCCTCACCGATCTCATCGGCAAGAAATGTCAGCTTGTCGGCGACGATCTCTTCGTCACGAACGTCGAGCGTCTGTCGCGCGGCATTGCCGGTGGCATCGCCAATTCGATCCTGATCAAGGTCAATCAGATTGGCACCCTGACGGAAACGCTTGCCGCCGTCGATATGGCGCAGCGCGCGGACTACACCGCTATCATGTCGCACCGCTCCGGCGAGACCGAGGATTCGACGATCAGCGATCTTGCCGTCGCGACCAATTGCGGCCAGATCAAAACCGGCTCGCTTGCCCGCTCGGACCGGCTCGCGAAATATAATCAGCTGATCAGGATCGAGGAGGAACTTGGGAGCCAAGCCCGCTACGCCGGTCGCGCCGCCTTGAAGGCTGGCGCGTGACCTAAAACAAAGTTGCTGAGTTTTGTATTGATCATGCGAGAAAACGAATAGATAGAGACCATCAGCGATCGAAGCACACCGCGTGCTCCCGCTCAATCGCTTTATTTTCGCGCTCGGCATCAGGCATGGTGACGAGACCAACGCGCGGCGCCAATTATGTTGGGTCGTTCGAGGCGCTGCGCGCAACCGCGCGAGCGTCATCGGAAGGGCGGACGCCCGCGCGGAGATCAACAATATCAAAGGGATCGGCGAAGTGGTGGCGGAATTGCTGGATTGGCCAGTCGTTGTTTTCTACCTTCTAACGCGCCATTGTCGTAAATAGCCCACCCTTAAACGACGACTATCTGGTCAGCTTGCTTTGACTTTGAAAGGTACCCTCTGCGCCTTGGGTTTCTTATGGTGTCACTGTTAAATCCGAAAGATTTTCGCGCCGCCCAGAATCTTCCTTTCTGCTATTTATGCGGCAAGGATTTCGCTACACACGACCTTACTGACGGAGATCATGTTCCGCCAAAAAGCGTTTTCGCCAAACGAGATCGTGAACCGCTGCTTCTGAAGACACATGTCGCCTGCAACTCTCGGTATTCAGATTTAGACGAGAAAGATCGGACAGTTAATCGGACTGAAACATGGTAAGGTGCTTTCGAACCCCCAGAACCGGCGTCTCAAGTTCGTTCGTTTGGGTCAAATCGGCGTGGCGGCTGTCAGTAACTTAAATCTTGACGAAACAGTCTGGCGCTGGATTTGTGGCTTTCACGCTGCCCTTTACGGCGAGCCGCTTTCGAAGTTTCGAGGATCATTAGTTCTCCCCTTTTCACGAGCTGACTTGGTGAACAAGCATTATGTGACTGTACCAGTAAGCCGGCGGCATTTGCTTTGGGTTGAAACGATAAAGCGGAACCGAATGAAAAATTCGCTTGACCGAATTCGCGCCAATAAGGGGAAGTTGACCTACGAATGTGTATGGGGACAATCCGACAATAATGGTCCGTGGCTTTGTATATTCGCGCTCAATGTTTACGATTGGAAAGACCTTGGCAGAACGCCAGCCAGCCCCTCACGCGGATGCGCTGGTTTCTATGGGCATCTCGAAAAATACCCCTTCCGCGCGGCCAGCAAATCAGA